>CAYXLV010000001.1:0-31589 GCA_964465995.1 uncultured Coxiellaceae bacterium
GATTTTTTATGTTTGAAATAAAATAAAGTCAGTGGTGAAAACATTGCTATCGCAATAAATACAATCGCAAATAATTTCCCCCGCGATGGCGGGGGATTTTTCGGTGATTTTTGATGTGCGTAGTCTTTAACCATGGCGGCTATTATCACCTTTTCCTTTTTGAAAATCCATGATTGTTACGGCTTTAATTAGGGAAAAATCACCATTGGTGGGTTGTCTGGTTTTGTTTGATTTGGCGTTTGATGCTGAGGCTTTGGTTTGGGTGGTGGTGTTTGGTGTTGTGTTTTTGTTTTAGGTGCGTGTTTCGATTGTTTGTGATGAGTGTCTGATTGTGGTTGTGTGGGTGTTTGATGCTGGCCGCTGGTTGGTGATGGTTGCGCCGGTGCCGGTTGAGTGTTGAGTTCAGGAGGCGGCGGTGGTGTTTGATTATGCGTGTCAGGTGCGGGCGCTTGATCTGGTGTGTCAGGCGCTGGTGGTGTTTGATCTGGTGCGCTAGGTGCTGGCGGTGGTGTTGGCGCTTGATCTGGTGCATTAGGTGCCGGCGGTGGTGTTGGCGCTTGGTCTTGTGCATTAGGTGCCGGCGGTGGTGTTGGTGCTTGATCTGGTGCATTAGGTGCCGGTGGTGGTGTTGGTGCTTGATCTGGTGCATTAGATGTTGGCGGTGATGCTGGTGCTTGGTCTGGTGCATTAGATGCTGGCGGTGATGTTGGCGCTTGGTCTTGCGTATTAGGTGCCGGTGGAGGAGGTGTTGCTTGGTCCTGCGCGTTGGGTTCCGTTACCGCGGGAGTCTGCTGCTGCGGTGCTTGTCCATTCGGTGCAGTGGGTGTGGTTTCTGGTGTTGGGTTGGGTAAAAGTGTTTGTTTTGGATAGGGCTCAAAAGACGGCGGTTTATCGTTAATTAACATTTGCCCATTTTTAAAAGTCATTTTCATAACCAGGTTATCGCCGTCTGGTACTAACTTCTCATTCTTTAACCAAAACTTAATTTGTAATTCAGCCATTTGCTCAGGCGTTAAATTGTCGGTGCCAGGCACATGACCGTTATTTTTACGCTTCTCATAAAAGTCGGTCAGCTGTTGCAACAACCATTGATGCGGCACGGTTAAATTAGCTTTAGCCGTAGTATTTTTGGTTAGCAAGCTCATGCTGGGTTTGCCATTCTGGTTCGGTATATTGATAAACGCATCAAAAACAACTCGGCCATCATCCGTGCGAATCGTGAATTGATTAACGTCAATGCGTAACACTTTGCTGACTAATTGAAGTAGCGGGCTGTAAAGCTTGGCGATTTGTTGAGGGTTAGTCGACTGGTCGGCTGAGGTCTTGGCGGCATCACCGGTGAGTTGTTTTAATGCAACCGTGTCTAAGCCTTTAATAGACACATCAAGTACAATCGGTCCGATATTCATCGAATCGCTTTTAATGGTTTTCGTGTTGTAAGTAAAAAAGAGATTGGTTTTTTGCGCCTGTTGATTTTGCTTTGCATTAATTGCTACATCGTTAATGCTAATCGTGTCGTTTTTCAGCTGCGCCGTAATATTATTAATAGTTAAAGTGCGTTGACCAAACCAAACAGTATCATCTTGAACGTAATTGGCATCACTTTTTAGCTGATTCAGCGACACTGTAAAACTCGGTGTTTGTAAAGAAGCCGATTCAAGCAGCACATTAAAAACCACTTTATGTGAGTCCACGCCATAGCTCATGTTGCCACTTAATCCTTTCAGGGTGAACGTCATGTTGCCATTTTTAAAGTGGATATCTTCTGACTGAAAGTGGTTCTTTAACACATTATCCATCGTCCAAACGGTTTTAGAATGAAAGCGTATCCCATTGTCATCAATTTTGTTTTGGATAAGAGCGCGCGCAAATAACAGCGAGGTTTTACCATTTTTGCTTTTAGCGATAATAAAAGGACCGTGTTGAATATGCTCTGTGACCACAAAGCTCATCCCTTTGGTTTTGTCTTGTTCAACTTGGGAGCCCAGATGAATCCGAACTTTGGCGGTTGAGTCAAACCAGCCGCGATGAAAACTAATCAGCTTAGCTTTAATATCATTGGTTTGAGAAAGGTCTTTTAGAACACCTTGGTATTGGTCTTTGATCATAAAACCCATACCAAAGGGTAATCCGAATACGACTAGTAAGCCGAGAACGATCACAATCGATAATGTAATGGTTAGTTTGCGCATAACCTGCTCCTATTTATCAATAGAGGCAGAGGGCTACATTGATTGCGGTGCAGAGAGTCCGAGTAGCTTAAGTCCTTTTGCAATGACAATTTGCACGGCTTTAATTAAGCACAATCTCGCGTTGCGTAGATTGGATTCCTCCACCAAGAATTTACTAGCATTATAGTAGCTATGAAAATGGTTGGCGCAGTCCTGTAAATAGTGGCAAATCAGGTGAGGTTCGTAATTTTTAGCCGCATTGGTAACGATTTCTGGTAATTTTGCGATATGAGACATTAGGTTTTTTTCATAGTCTGAGCGCAATTGCTCAAGATTGGTCAGGCCTTCGGCTTGGTCCAATGACCAGTCGCTTTGTTCGAGTTGGCGCCACACACTGCAGATACGGGCATGTGCATACTGTATGTAGTAAACCGGGTTTTCATTAGACTGAGAGGTGGCAAGATCCAAATCGAAGTCAAGATGTTGTTCTGGGCGGCGCATCACATAAAAGAAGCGCGTTGCATCGTTACCCACTTCATCACGCAGACTGCGCAAAGAAACAAACTCACCCGACCGTGTCGACATCGCTACCTTCTCGCCCCCGCGATAAAGGGCAGCAAACTGCACCATTAAGACACGCAACTTTGCAGGATCTTTACCTAACCCTTTGAGATAAGAACGAATTCTTGGAATATAACCATGGTGATCAGAACCAAATATATCGATCACATGATCATAGCCATCATTATATTTGTGCAAGTGGTAAGCCACATCGGAAGCAAAGTAGGTGGTTTGGCCATTGGAGCGAACCAGGACGCGGTCTTTCTCATCGCCAAGCTCCATGGCACGAAACCAAATGGCGCCTTGTTGCTCATAGGTATAGCCGTGGCTTTTCAGCAGATTAATACCTTCTTCAAGCAACCCGGTATCGACCAGTTGGCTCTCATAAAACCAGTTATCAAACACAACGCCAAACTCGGATAAGTCATCTTTAATATCAGCCAAGATACTGTCCAATCCAAACCGAAGTATGGTTTTGACCTGGTCAGGGCCAATAAAGTCAGACATGGCGCTAATCAGTTTATCAAGATTGCGATCGGCTTCTTCCTTAGCGTTGAGGTCTTTGGGATAAGCATTAGTCAGTTGGGTTTGGTCAGCGACAAATTTTTCCCCATTCTGCTCAATAAGCGCTTTAGCGATATCGATCACATAGTCACCTTGATAGGCTTTTTCGGGGAAGATGATATCCATTCCGAGCTGTTGGCAATAGCGCAGCCAAATACTGAGCGCTAGGATATGCATTTGGCGGCCTGCATCGTTCACATAATATTCAGAGTGCACTTGGTAGCCAACGCTTTTTAAGATCGTCGCCAAGCAAGCCCCATAAGCGGCGCCACGTCCATGGCCAATATGCAGCGGTCCTGTTGGATTCGCAGAAACAAATTCGAGGTGGATACGCTCACCTTGCCCAATATTCGTAAAACCAAAGTTAGCCTCATCGTTCAGGATCTTGCTGACAACTTCTTGGAAAGCATCATCATTTAACCAGAAGTTAATAAAGCCTGGGCCGGCGATTTCGGTCTTTTTAATTGCATTGGTTGCCGGTAGGGCATCGACAATTTTTTGGGCTAATTCACGGGGATTGGTTTTGGCAGGTTTGGCTAGTGTTAAGGCAATATTGGTTGCAAGGTCACCAAATTTCTTATCTTTGGTGTGATCTATTTGAATAGACAGTGAATCAATCGCGGGCAACACGCCGTCTTGTTGAAGTTGATCGACTGCGCTTTGCAGCGCATCTTGCAAGATGGTTTTCATAAAGACTTTATCCTATTGGCCACAGCCACTTTGCTAAAAGGGCTCACAGTATAGGTCAACTCGATCAGCATTCTCAAGCACGCTAGCTCAGCACCGAGTATCGGTAGGGTTTCAATTACCAATGGAAGCTTTTGCTAATAACTTTCCATTGCTAATGGAAACATGCTAGCATAAGTTTCCATTGACAATAGAAACCTTAGGTAATGGATAAGCAGGTCATAAAAGCAGTCATCTTAGATCAACGTAAGCTAGGCGCACTCGCTAAGGTGGTGCCACGTAAAATATTTGCTGATTTAAATCGGTTAAAAAAATCAAAGCAGGTCATCATTGTTTCTGGCATTAGGCGCTGTGGTAAGTCGGTAGTGCTGTGGTTATTAAGGAAGGATGCTAAAGAGCAAGATTATTATATTAATTTTGATGATGACCGCTTAGTCAATTTCAAAGTTGAAGACTTTCAAGTGCTTTATGAGCTACTGGTAGAAATGTATGGCCCACAAGATACCTTTTATTTTGATGAAATTCAGAACATTGAAAATTGGGAGCGCTTTATCCGACGTTTGCATGAACAGGGGAAAAAAGTATATATCACAGGATCAAATGCTTCGATGTTAAGTGTGGAGTTAGGGACTCATTTAACAGGGCGCAATATTGAAATTAATTTATACCCATATTCTTTTCGTGAATACCTAGCGACGAAGGGAAAAATAGATGTAGAAATAACCTCATTAAATACAGTCGAGAGAGGAGTTTTAAAATCCATATTTAATGAATTTCTGGAAGAAGGTGGGTTGCCAGAATATATTGATACGAAGCAATCTGAGTATCTGCACAGCCTTTATCAAAACATCTTATACCGCGATATTATTGTCCGTCACAATATTACTAATCATCATGCCATTAGAGAGCTGGTATACTACCTTGCGAGTAATATTGGCAAAGAGTGTTCCTTTAATTCATTAAAAAATATGCTGGGTTTAGCCAGTGCAACCACGGTTTCTGAATACTGCCGCTATCTGGAAGATAGCTTTTTATGTTTCTTTATTAATCGCTATGATTATTCTTTAAAAAAACAAATTCAAAGCCCTAAAAAAGTTTATTTTATTGATCAGGCGTTAGCAGTTGCTGTAGGTTTTCGCTTTGATTCAGACCTAGGCCGGTTGCTGGAAAACGTCGTATTTCTAGAATTAAAGCGCCGTGGCCATTCGATTTATTACCACCAGGGTGAGAAAGAGTGTGATTTTGTTTTAAGGGAAGGAACAAAGGTCTTCGCGGCAATTCAAGTGACGGCTTCATTAACGGATCCAAATACCCGAGAACGAGAAATAGCTGGTTTAATGGATGCAATGCAAGCATATCAATTGAGTTCAGGGACAATATTAACGAGTGATACCTTTGCTGAAGAAGAGGTGATTAAGGATAATATCACTTACAAAGTTCATATTCTTCCCATCTGGTTTTGGCTGCTGCAAGCATCGCACAATAATATTTAATACTGCCTTAAGCTACTTTTATGCCATCTTTTGATATACTGGCGCCCCATGAGTACTCAAAATATTTTAATCGTTGATGATGATAAAGGCATCCGTGACCTGCTAGGTAAGTTTTTACAGCAGCACGGCTATCAAACCACCTTAGCCCAAGATGGCGCTGCGATGAAACTATTGCTGCTTGAACAGCAATTCGACTTAATTATTTTAGATATCATGATGCCAGGTGATGATGGCATGTCACTTTGCCGGCAATTACGTGCCTCCTCATCCGTGCCAATTATTATGCTCACAGCGATCAGTGAAGATGTAGAGCGTATCTTAGGGTTAGAAATGGGGGCGGATGACTACTTGAGCAAACCGTTTAATCCTCGAGAACTTTTAGCCCGCATCAAAGCCATCCTCCGCCGCAGTCAAGCCCAAGTCCCCAATGAAACGCCAGAAGATTATCAAACCTATCAATTTGCCAATTGGACCTTAGATAAAATTTCACGCCGCTTGGTGTCACCTGAGCAACTTGAAATCAGTTTAAGCAGCGGTGAATACAATTTGCTATTAGCATTTGTTGAACGCCCGCAACAAGTATTGAGTCGCGATCAATTATTAGACCTCACCAAAAACCGCACCGCTGGACCGTTTGATCGCAGTATTGATATTCAAATTAGCCGCCTGCGTCACAAGCTCGAAGAAGACCCTAAAAATCCAACCATTATTAAAACCGTTCGCGGTGGTGGTTATGTATTAGCAACGGCAGTAGAAAAAAGTTAATAACCCTGTGGGGCGAACTATGATTAAAATTAAGCGTTTTTTTCGAACCTTTTTCCAAGAGATTAATAGTAAGCTCGTACTCACAGTGCTATCACTAATGGTGGTGGTGCATGCAGGGATTATGCTGTACTTCGTGCAAGATAATCGAATCATCCGCCAGGCCGCGTTGCGCGATGAAGTGATTCAAAAAATTATTAACACTATCTACTTGGTTGAAGCAACGCCGATCGGTAATCGCAAACACGCCGTTTCTGCTATTGAAGATCCAGTCATCCATGTCTCTTTCACCAAAACTCCAAAATGGGATTTACGCTTTAGCAAAATTTCGTTTTGGGATATCAGTAAGGCACTGCGCGATAAACTGTATTCCTTCGCCGTTTCCATTCAGCTTGATAAAGAACAATGGCTCAATTTAAATGCCACAATTTACACGCGCGTCCTTTCAAAGCAATTGATTTTTATTGGGTTCGAGCTATTAGTTTTCCTCACTATTTTAATTTCTGCCTGGTCAATTAACCGTTTTCGCTCGCCGTTGGAAAACTTTAAGCAAGCAGCGGAACGTTTGGGTATCGATTTGCATACCAAGCCGCTGGATATCTACGGCCCCAAAGTCGTGCGTGAAGCTGCAGGCGCCATTAACCAAATGCAAAAACGCATCCAAGATTTAATTCGCGATCGCACCCAAATGCTAGCGGCCATTTCTCATGATTTACGTACCCCGATCACGCGGATGAAAATACGCAGCCAGTTTCTAGATGATCAATCCACACGCGATAGTTTTATTCACGATATCGATGAGATGGAACAAATGATCGCGGAGACAATGTCATTTGCACGCGATGATTCGTCCACCGAAAATAAATCTAAAATTGATCTAGTGTCTTTACTGCAAGCGATTTGTGAAGATATGCAAGACATGGGACACAACGTGGTATTTATTTCTTCAAACCTGCACCGCGCACCTTTTTTTGGTAAACGCTTAGCATTAAAACGAGCATTCACTAATTTAATCGGCAATGCAGTACGCTATGCAAAAACGGTAGAAGTAAAAATCTCACAGCGCGCCAAATACTTTGTTATTAAAGTTGAAGATGATGGTCCCGGTATTCCCGAAGGTGAATTAGAACAAGTATTTGCGCCGTTTTATCGCAGTGAACAGTCACGCTCGCGTGATACCGGTGGTGTTGGTTTAGGCTTGGCGGTCACGCTAGGCATTATCAAAGCACACCAAGGCAAAATCACGTTAAAAAACCGCAAGCATCGTGGCCTACAAGTCACCGTTGAATTACATCAATGACACACATAAAAAAGCCGGCATAAACGCCGGCTTTGTCAGTAAAAAATAATCAATTACATTTTCGGTAAATTCCATTTGGCGCGATAGGCTTGGTATTGCGCTTTAGGCATTTGCACCAGCACAGGATTAGCACGCGGCTGTAACCAACGCATTAATCCGGCCATTTGTTCTTTTGACATCGCTGTGCAACCCATGGTGCCTTCGTTAGGCTTTTTCCAAATATGCATAAAGATACAAGAACCAATGCCAGGCATGCGCTCACCCATGTTGTAACCAATCACGACACCTAATTGGTATTCATGATGATCACGCATGGTTTCAGCCCGGGTCCAATCTTTATTTTTAACTTTGCTCATTTCGACGATGCGGCCGTAGTATCTGGAATTATCATCATCCACGCAAACCGTAGAAGCTTTAATCGGTAAATAATACAGTTTCGTTGTTTTTGATTTTTTATCAGCAAAGCCAAAAGCAGGTCCTAATTCAAATACGCCAGCGGGTGCTTTTTCATCACCTTCTTTTTTGTAAGGCCCCGTGAGTTGATATTCTTTCCAGTCGCCGGCCCAGCCCATACCTTTTTTGCCCACAACAACCGTGGTCGGTTTGCCAGCTGCTTTCCAAGGTGCTGAGATATTTTGACGTGTATAGCGTTGCATCTTACCGGTTGAGGCATCCCAATTAGCAGTGGTAATAATAACGATTTGTTTGCTGTCTTTTAAAATGTAGGGTTCAGGAAGTTTGGTGGTGGCAAAGGTGGTGCAAGTGAGAAGGGTTAAAAGGGCGGTTAAGCCAGAGAGAGCGGTCCTTTTCATAAGTGTGTCCTTTTGGTGTTTAAAGCAGGGATTATTGTACCACACCTGCAAAGCAACACCGCTTTAGGGACGATACACCTCACCGGTTATCGCATCACGGATCGTGGTTGGGCGTTTCAGTTTGCCAACATGACCTGGAACAATAAAATCGATGTCATTTAAAAAATTCATTTTTACCGTTTGATAATCGCTAGCCGGCGGCATGCCTTCTTTATTGGCACTAGTTGAAATAATAGGACCACCGTATTGCTGACACAGCTCACGTACAATCGGGTGATCACTCACGCGAATCGCAATGGTGTCATGATCGCCATATAGCCAAGCTGGTATATCAGGGTTAACTGGCAGCGCCCAGGTATTTGGGCCAGGCCAAGAGTCTTGAATTAACGTTAAGATCTGTGGATTGAGTGGGCGCACAAATGCTTGCGCTTGTTCCCAAGTTGCCGCGACTAAAATAAACCCTTTGGTGATCGAGCGGCTTTTAATTTCTAAGATTTTATTCAATTCATCGAAATTATACGGATCACAACCAAAACCAAACACGGCCTCAGTGGGATAAGCAATCACATGCCCCGCTTGGAGATGGGCAACAGCTTTTGCAATATCGCGTTGGTCATAGTCTCTCATTGGGCAAGCATCCTTGGTTATTCAGTCTCTGCATCGTTATCTTCTTCTTCAGCTGCTTCGACAAATTTACAGTCTTTTTGCGGACAAATTTTTTCACGGCCGCGTTTTTTAGTCACTTTGATGGACAAAATTGGCCACTGACATTCTGGACAAGCTTCTGCGATGGGTTCATTCCAAATCGCATAATCACAGTCAGGATAGCGTGAGCAGGAGAAGAAAATTTTTCCGCGGCGGGATTTGCGTTGTAAGATGCTGCCTTCTTTGCACTTTGGACATTTCACTTCAGTGTCTTTTGGCTTTTCAAGCGGCTCGATAAATTTGCAATCAGGATAGCTACTGCAACCAATAAATTTACCGTATGGACCACTGCGAATAATTAAATCGGATTTGCAGTCAGGGCATTTACGGTCAGTAACAACTTCTGGTTCACTGCTGGCATCTTCATCAACATTACGTGTGTAATCACAATCAGGATATGCGGTACAACCAATAAAGCGTCCACGACGACCAAGACGAATCGCTAAATCTGCTTCGCATTTCGGACATTTTTCATCGATTTTTTCTTGGGTAACATCACTGCGTTTGACGTTTTCTTGCGTATGATCAACCAGTGTTTTAAATGGCTGCCAAAATTCTTTTAACACCGGCACCCACTCGCGATCACCACGGGAGATTTCATCGAGCGTGTCTTCCATCTTTGCGGTGAAATCGTAGTCGACGTATTGGGTAAAATAATTGGTTAGGAAGCGTGCCACCACTCGCGCAACATCAGTTGGACGAAAACGCTTGGCATCCATTTCTACATAGTGACGATTTTTTAAGGTGGCAATAATGGAAGCGTAAGTGGAAGGTCGACCAATATCGTGTTCTTCCAATGCTTTAACAAGACTTGCTTCGGTATAACGCGGCGGTGGTTCGGTAAAGTGTTGTTCGCCCAGAATATCATTCACTTTAATTTGTTCGCCTTCTTCAAGCGGCGGTAAAATTTTACCCAGGTCTTCGTCTTTTTGTTTTTCATCGACGTCTTCTTGATAAACAGCAATAAAGCCTGGATGAGCAATAGTGGAACCTGTGGCACGAAAAATGCTGTCATCAATCGCTAAATCAATTGAAACCGTGTTCATGGTCGCTTCAATCATTTGACAGGCGACGGTTCGTTTCCAAATTAAACTGTAAAGTTTGTATTGTTCAGGGGTTAAGTGTTTTTTGATGGTTTCTGGTTTGCGCATAATCGATGTTGGGCGAATCGCTTCGTGAGCTTCTTGCGCATTTTTAGATTTGGTTTTAAAGACTCGCGGCTCTTTGGGTAAATTGTCTTTGCCATACTTGCTTTCGATATATTCACGAATTTCCGCAATCGCTTCATTTGCCAAGCTAACCGAGTCGGTACGCATATAAGTGATTAAACCAACAGAACCTTCATCACCAATATCAATACCTTCATAAAGCTGCTGGGCAGTGCGCATGGTGCGTTGTGCTGTAAACCCCAGTTTGCGTGCCGCTTCTTGTTGAACGGTGGAGGTAATAAAAGGTGCTGCTGGGTTACGTTTACGTTCTTTCTTGGTGACTTTAGCAACGGTTAACTTGCCGTTGGCACGTTTATTTAAATCATTGCAAATCTTGGTGGATTGTTCTTCATTGGTGACGGTAAATTGTTCGACTTTTTCGCCTTTGTATTGGATCAGCTTGGCATCGAACTCTTGCTTATCAGATTCTGGTTTAGCGTGAATGCTCCAATATTCTTGAGATTCAAATTTCTCGATATCTAATTCACGTTCAACAATCATGCGTAATGCAGGGCTTTGTACGCGACCTGCCGATAAACCAGGTCGAATTTTTTTCCAGAGTAATGGCGAGAGATTAAACCCCACCAAATAATCCAAAGCGCGTCGTGCTTGTTGCGCGTTGACCAATTCCATGGAAATTTTTCGAGGATGCTCAATGGCGTCGAGAATGGCGCCTTTGGTAATTTGGTGAAAGACCACGCGATCAATTGGCTTGTCTTTGACAACACCGCGTTCACTTAATAAATGACTAACGTGCCATGCAATGGCTTCACCTTCACGATCCGGGTCAGGCGCGAGGTAGATATGATCACAATAACGCGCGGCTTTGGCCAACGAATCAACGTGTCTCGAGTTTTTTTCAATTTCTTGGTATTGCATTGAAAAATCATGGTCTGGGTCAACTGCACCTTCTTTGGGAATTAAATCACGCACGTGGCCATAAGAAGCCATGACTTTAAAATTTTTACCTAAGTATTTTTCAATGGTGCGTGCTTTGGCAGGCGATTCTACGATGACAAGTGATTTGGCCATATTAATGCATTCCTCCTACCGCTTCGTCTAAGACCAATAATTCCATTTTGGTGAGCGCGCTGTTGTTTTTATTTTGATTAAATAACACCATTAAGGTGACCCATTTGATAAGGTGCAAATCGATTTCTTCTTCTTCTAAATCAATCACCCGATTAATGACCATTTCACGAGTGACTGCGTTTAAGATGCCTTCGTGTTCTAAATGCATTAAGAAGCTGCGGCAAAGTGGACTAAATACTTCACATTCAAAACTAGAAAATACGCGAAAGGAGTGTTGGCTTGGGGTGTTGAGGCGGTTGTCTTCTTCGTAAGAGAGGCTGGTTAACCAGCAAAGTGCTTGCATGATAGTAGTGGATTGAAAACCGGCTTTTTTGAGAATATCGAGTAAGCGGTCTTGTTCGTCGCTAAAGTCGCAATCTTCTTCCATATGGTAATTGAATAAATACATCAGTACGGTTAGTACGCTTTGTTCTTTCATAATTTTACTCGACTGTATCCACCTGTTGTGGCAGTGATGTGTCCGCTAAGCTCTAATTCCAGCAACCTGGCGGTCACTGTTTTTGCATCCAAGCCGCAGCGTTTTATCACTTGATCAACCGCTGTCATTTCGTAATCGACGCAGTTTAAGATCTGCAAATCAACGGTCGACAGCGCTTGAAAATTGTTTTCATCTTGAGCTGGTTTAGAACGGTCGTCAACTAAATCCTTGTAAATAAATGCAAACTGCTGCACTTCTGTCAAAATATCGTCAACCGACTCTACCAACTTGGCCCCACTTTGTATCAAATAATGGCAACCCCTTGCAAGTGGGTTATGGATATTGCCGGGTATGGCAAATACTTCACGGCCTTGGGCGGTGGCTTTACGAGCGGTGATTAATGAGCCGCTTTGCACGGTGGCTTCGATCACCAGGGTGCCAATACTTAGTCCACTAATAATCCGATTGCGCAGAGGAAAATTATGTTTGAGGGGTTGGGTGGAGAGTGGAAACTCAGAAATGAGCGCGCCGTTATTGATAATAGCATCCGCTAACAAGCGATGGCGTTTTGGATAGAGATGGTGCAAACCATTGCCAAGCGCGGCAATGGTTTGGCCTGGTGCACTTAATGCGCCGCGATGACTCGCAGCATCCACCCCAAGTGCTAAACCGCTGGTAATGGTGATGCCAAGTTTGGCGAGAGCGGTGGCAAAATGATGAGCATTTTCAATGCCACTTGGGGTGGGGTTGCGACTACCGACAATGGCGATTTGCGGTGTCTTTAGAACGGCAGGGTTGCCATCTATATATATAAGTGTTGGCGGATCGCTGATTTCTTTAAGCAGGGGTGGATAGTCTGGATGATCCAGCGTTAGCAAATGGTGGCGAGGCTGCTCAAGCCAACGCAGCACCTCATCCATTTTCGACCCCGTTGGCTGGCGGAGTTGTCGCAATGCTGCTGTAGTGACACCCAGCTTTTGCAGAGAAGCATCACTTGCATGAATGATTTGGTCGATCGATTGAAAGTGATCATATAGCGTTTTCACTATATGTGGCTTAAATGCTAACGCTTCTGCTAAGGCTAACCAATGTTGAATGGCGGTCATAAAAACACTCAGTTATAAAACAGCGGCCATTGTGCCAACGATCAAACGCGCGTTTCAATACGGGGTGTGTGGTTAATGATTAAACATGAAAGCGAATTTGAAATTATTTTTTTTGTGAGTTTAGCTTGTTAAGTCTTGCGTATTAATTTAAAACCGAAGCTTGTATTATTGGGCAACCTCTCACTAGCGTTCGTGGCTGTGTTTTCCAAATCATTTGCCAACGCCTGACATCACAGCCACGAACGCTAGTGAGAGGTTGCCTAACGATATTAGCTGCGGTGTGAGTGTAATGTGAAAGAGGAGAAATCATTGCCATTAACGATAGTATTTGCCGGAACACCTTCATTTGCCGTCCCCGTGCTAGAAAAGCTACTAACCTCAGAACATCAAATCATCGCCGTTTACACCCAACCTGACCGTCCCGCCGGACGCGGGCGACAACTGAGTGCCAGTCCTGTGAAACAAGTAGCCCAGCAACACGCACTACCCATTTACCAACCAGAATCTTTACGCGATACCACCGCACAGCAACAACTTGCCGCACTACATCCTGATGTGATGGTCGTGGTGGGTTACGGGATGATCCTACCAGAAGTAGTATTAAATATTCCCAAATACGGCTGCTTGAACGTGCACCCATCATTGCTACCAAAGTGGCGTGGCGCCACACCGGTGCAAAGTGCAATTCTAGCAGGCGATACCGAAACCGGCGTTGCGGTTATGCAGCTCGATAAAGGCATGGACAGCGGCGATATTTTGCAGTGCGAAACCACTACAATCGGCGCTGAGGAAACCAGCGGCGAACTGTATGACCGACTGTTTACCCAAGGCGCTGATTTACTGCTACGCACTTTAGCTGACGTCGAGACCCAACAAGTAAAAGCGCGACCGCAACAACATGACCAAGCCACATTCGCAAAAAAAATCACCAAAGCCCAAGCAGAAATCGATTGGCAGTTACCCGCCAGCAAAATTCACCAACAAATCCGGGCCTTTAACCCATGGCCCGTCGCTTACACATATTTTAAACAACAGCCTTTAAAGATTTGGCAAGCAAGCCCGGTCGCTGGTGATACGGATGACGCACCAGGGACGATTGTTGAAGTCAGTAAAACCGCCTTGGATATTGCAACTGGTCAAGGAATATTGCGTTTGCAAAAAGTCCAACAACCTGGCAAAAAAGCAATGGCGATAAAAGATTTTATCAACGCCAATCAAACATCACTTAAAGTCGGGGAGCTCATTCACCATCATGCTAAGTAGAATTATTGGCGGCGTCTTATTAATTATTGGGACGTCGATTGGCGCCGGAATGCTGGGTTTGCCAGTGGTCACTGCAGGCGGCGGTTTTTACCATTCTTTGTGGTTATTTTTTGGCGCTTGGATTTTTACCGTTTTAGGTGCGTTTTTTATTTTAGAAGTTAATTTATGGCTGCCTGAAAAAACCAACTTAGTGTCGATGGCAAAGATCACACTAGGCCCAATCGGCCAAGCCATCACCTGGATCAGTTATTTATGTTTACTGTATTCATTAATATCAGCCTATACCGCCGGTGGTGCTGATTTATTGCAAAACCTATTGCAAATGCTGCATCTCAATCCGCCGCAATGGGTGAGTACTTTACTTTTTTTAGTCATTTTTGGTTCGGTCGTGTTTTGGGGAATTCGAGTGGTTGATTGGACCAATCGTGGTTTGATGGTCCTGAAAATGACGGCTTATGTTTTTTTAATTTCATTGGTTATGCCGCATATCAAAATGTCATTACTGCAAGGTGGCCATGCGCATTTGCTACTAGGGGCGGTGATGGTGGTGATTACGTCTTTTGGTTACGGCACCATCATTCCAAGTTTGCGGTATTACTTTAAGAGTAATGTGGTGGCATTGCGGATTACGATTTTGGCCGGCAGCTTGGTCTCGTTGGCGTGTTATTTTTTATGGGATTTAGTGGTGCAAGGAACCGTGCAAAGCGCGGGTGCAAAAGGTTTGGTGGCCATTGCAACGCACGGCAATGTCGCTAGCCAATTAACAATGGCGTTGGCGCGGCAAGTGCAAAATATGTCCGTACAAAGTTTGGCGCATATTTTTACATCAGTGTGTGTGACAACGTCATTTTTAGGTGTGTCTTTGTGCTTGTCAGATTTTTTATACGATGGCTTTCGTATTCAGAAAACGCACAAAGGTCGTTGCTTAAATATGTTGGTGACGTTTGGGCCACCGCTGTTGCTCGTATTATTGTTTCCTTCAATTTTTATTTTGGGCTTGAGTTTAGCAGGCATATTTTGCGTTATTTTATTGCTCTTGCTGCCCGCGTTGATGGTCTTCAGTGGGCGTTATCTCAAAAAATCAGCCACGGGCTATCGAGTGTGGGGTGGTGTGAGTTTGGTGGTCTTAGAAGTTATCGTAGCACTCGGTTTGTTAGCCGTAGGGGTATGGTCTCTTTTATAGCGATTTTTTAGCTGATATGATGGCCTATATTTTATGGATTTGCTGAGCTAGGGAATATGGATGCGTAATTGGCTAATCACTTTATTGTTTGCAATGTTGTTGTTTTCTTTGGGTGCAACAGCAGCGCGAGCCGTTTCTATCAAAGATATTCGAATCGTTGATTGTCAGCCTGCAAAAAATTGCACCATCGTTTTCTTCTTAAGCCAACAAACACCTTATCGATTATTCACTCTTACTAAACCCAATCGCGTTATTATTGATTTAAACAATACACAGCTCCATTCAAATTTTTCACCCGCACTTTTAAAGCAAACACCGATCAAAGCAGTGCGTCATGCTGCACGTGCGCAGCAACGATTGCGAATTGTATTTGATATGCGCGGACATTATCAGTTGGGTCCTGTGCAAGCGATGGCGACAGCCAATCATCGTTATAAAATTGTTATGCACCTTGTGCTGCCAGCGCGAGCATTGCAGACAGCGGCTGCCCCTAAAAAAGTGGCTGCAATACCCGTTCATCTAAAACGTTTACCGCCACCACAAGCGCTAATGCATCAAGAAACAAAAGAGCTGCCGCAACCAATGGCAACAATGCATTCAGCGAAAACAACCGAAGTCACACGTTGGTATCGAGCTGCCATCGCCACTGAAACGCCAGCGCGATCAGCCGCTATTGCCACCGCCGGCACTAGCACAGTAAAACGCCAACCCAACGCCACTCCTGCACCAACACCTGCCACTATCGATACAGCCGGTAATGTCACTTCACAAGCATTGTTGCATGGCGTTAATCACTTCAATGGATTTTTTATCGCGCCTTATGTTGGCTTACGCCTTGGCACTAATGGCTTTATGCAAGATTTTAATCCCGCACTGACGTTAAACTTAGGCGGCGATTCCAAAGAAACCGTCGCTGCCGGTGGCTACTTAGGCTATGGCAAAGTTTTAAACCATTCAATTTACTTAGGCGCTGCTTTCGGTGCTCAATACCGCGGCGCCGAACAACGCACTACGTTTAATGTCCCCGGCGGCACTGTCACTAACCAAGTTGCCATTCGCTCCAGCTATGGTTTAAGCATCGACTTTTTACCCGGCGCACTCATCCTGCGTCGCACCTTGCTCTTTATGCGCTTAGGTACCGAATACAGCAATTATCGCCTCCGAGTTTTTACTAACAGCGCGTCTGGTCAAGGTGACTTTACCTCTACTGGTGTCGACGATCGCGAAGGTAGATTTGCCTTCCGCGTCGGTGCCGGTGTGCAACAATTGTTGGCCCAACATATCGCTCTGATGATTAACTATGTTTTCTCATGGTATCCCACCATCCGCTTTACCAACCATCCCACCACCTACACCATCAGACCCAACCGTCATGAACTCGACGCCGGTTTAGTCTTTATCTTCTAGCGTGATAAACGTCTTAGTGTTTATTCCAAGCGCTTTGCCAGGCGAGCAGCTCAGCCTCGCTCACTTGATAGCGGACGAAGTTTCCAATGTGTAGATTCATGAGCTCTTGCTCAATAATCGCTTGAAACTGCGCTTGATGATCGGCGGGAATTTCATGCTCCATCCATTGACGGATAAATGAAATCACCTGCTGTTGATTCACTTTGTCTAAAATAATTTTTTGCACAATGGCTTTAATTGCTGCTCGGTATTGCATTTTGAATGGGTCAGGGAGGTTGGCGTTGTCTTTGATCACTTTGTAACGTCTGACAGAATGTTCATAGCCTGAAATAAATAACGACATCAGCAGGCGAATATCATTCAATTCATAAACTGCTAACACCGCATCAATATAATCATCTGTTTGTATATTGGTAAATGACAGCGGCGCTAGATTTTTTTTAATAAAAGGAATGTTGGCAGCAAGTCTTGAGACTCGTTTATTAAAATCCTCAAAAGCCTGTAAATATGGAATATGCACCAATAGAAAAAAAGCCGCCTCAAACGGGTCATGTATGGCAGCCGCTTTATCAACAATTTCATGAAAGTAAGTTTCAAGCCGCGCTGGAATCTCTAATGGTTGATAGGAAGTTCTGCTCACCCCAGCCGGGATTTTCCTAAGATTGCCAATGCTTTCTGGATTGCTGATTAAGTTATCTGACAGCAGAGCATGCAGATTAAGAATGCTTTGTTTATTAATGGTGATATGTTCTATTGACTCAATCAGAAACTCGATTGCTGCTTTATGATTTAAAATCATTTGCGTTTCTTCCACTTTTTTATCAGCGTTTTGTTGATGATGAAGCAGCAGTTGCTCAGTTTCCAGGAGTGAATAGGTATTACCTTCCAGGCGGCTAGAGTTCCAGGAAAGGTCTAACAGAAAGCGATGAAAAATAATTTTTGCATAAGTGCCTTCTGGCTGATCACCATCGGGTTGCTGTCCAATAGTTTTTAAATGTTCCCTGACTGCTGTTGGCAGGTAATAAGTGGTGTTTGGGATATAGGCGCGCAAAAAGTCTTCTCGGTATTCGGTTTTTTCTCGTTGTGATAGTGGTTGATTTAAATAAGCTTTGATGGCTTTGAGTTCTGCATCGGTGGCAAGTGGCAGCGCAGGGTTTGGTTGGTGGGCAAAATAGCGAGTGCTGCGTGCTTTCCCCTCGCGCGTAATTTTATTTTCCTGGACCAGTTGATGTAATTCGCGTTGGATGCTACGTTTTGATCGATCAGCCGCCAACCGTTCAGTGATCTCCTGAAGTTGGAGGCCTTCTGGGTGGTGATGCAGGAGTTCTATGATTTGTTGTGTATAGCTTGTCATTGCAAACTATTGTGCCAGGCTTGAGTCTAACAGGCCATGATTTTCTTAGAATCGCGCCAAGAATCGTGCCAAAAGGGGGTAAAACTGGCCGAATCGTGCCAAGAATCGCGCCAAAATGGGATTAAGCTGCCCTAATCGCGCCAAAAATCGCGCCAACCTTAAAATGCGGGATACGTCTTATTTTTTTATCGCAAATGTTTCAAATTTCTCAGGCGGGATTTCTTCCCAATGAACATTGCTGACCTCGGCTTGGGGTGGGCCTTGCCAGAGCCAATCGGTGAGTTCCATAACGTGATCACGGTCGCCAAGCGCGATAAGCTCGACATTGCCATCGTCGGTATTTTGAACCCAACCAGTGAGTTGCAGACGTTCGGCTTCTTTTTGCGTGCTGTCGCGAAAGAAGACGCCTTGGACTTTGCCGGAGATAACCGCTTTGATACAGATAGTTTGATTCATGGCTGAGTAGATATCCTTGTGGCTGCTGTGAGTTCAGCTTTGTTAAGTGGACCTTTTAAAATGGTTGCGAGCTGACCTTGTGGGTTAATCACTAAAGTCATTGGTAAAACAGCAACAGTTTGAATACCAAATTTTTGTAGCGGAAACGTAGATAGCATGGGATATCGTACCGCAAAGCGCTGAATGACTTTTTTAAGCTCTGCATTGGAGAGCTGGTCAAAACTAACACCCAGCACCACTACCTGTTGCCGATGTTGCTGATAAAACTGATTGAGTAACGGTATTTCAGTCACACAAGGTTGGCACCAAGTTGCCCAATAATTAACAAGCACCCATTTACCATGATATTGACTCAGTCGAATTGGATTGCCGCTGCTGTCATGTGCATCTGGCGCCTTAGAGCATGCCAACAAACAGCAACACAACGCCACCAGCAAAAGTCCCTTTCTCATCGTCCAATCCTTTTTGGCGTCATGCCATATTTAATTTTTTTGTAATCGCATTAAATCTCGCGCAATCGTATTCGATGATTTTGGCGATGATAAAACGGCTACCCACTCACCCTGTGGGTTAATGACTAAAATGGAACCAGTATGTTGAATATCGTAATTGGGATCATCCGACTTAAGCGCTTTCATATAAGCCACACCTAATTGTTTAGCCAATGCATCTAGCTGCGCCTTTGACGCGGTAGCGCCTAAAAAGTTTGGATTAAAATTTGCTAAATAGCGTCGAATTACCGTTGGTGTATCACGCTCTGGATCAACGGAGATAAACAATACTTGAGGGGCGTGTGCTTGAGCTGTGGTATTGATTTGCTGATAGGCCTGGTTAATAGCGGCTAATGTGGTTGGGCAAATCATCGGGCAATGAGTAAAGCCAAAAAAGATTAAGGTCCAATGACCGCGCAAACTATCATTGGTGATGGCGTTGCCGTTACTGCCGGTTAGCTTAAATGGATCTAGCGCAAGTGGAGTTGGTAAAATCGTGCCATTTTCAAGCGCCATTTTTTGTTCGGGGTGTTGTGATTTAAGATGTAAAACAAAGCCAATAATAATCGCCACGATTGCGGCAACGA
Organism: uncultured Coxiellaceae bacterium; assembly: GCA_964465995.1. Classification (GTDB taxonomy): domain Bacteria; phylum Pseudomonadota; class Gammaproteobacteria; order Coxiellales; family Coxiellaceae; genus CAYXLV01. The sequence goes on from CAYXLV010000001.1 coordinate 19,621, forward strand.
TCACAGTTATCCAAAGCTGTCGTTGCATCATTTTACTCGGTGACATACGTCTTCTCCTTTAAGTGAACTTCGCACCACGTCTGGTAAATAAACGGTAAGCAATGGTCACCATTGTGAGTAATAAAACTGCAGCAACGCCATTATGCGCAACCGCCACCCACATTGGTAAGGTCAACTTCACATTCATAATGCCAAGCCCGATTTGACAGCTCAGCACGAATAAAATTAACCAACCTAAATGCCGTAATGTGCTCAATGTTTTGATTGAGACTAATGCAATTGCTAAGGGCGCAAGATATGCAGCGACTAAAAAAGCGCCATAACGATGTGCCATATGAATCGCGATGCGCGCATCCATGGCCAAATGTCCGCCTTCATAATTTGGACCAATTGGGCTGGATAAATTAAATGCGCTGCGCCAATCCATTGGCGGAAATAGTTTGCCGCCACAAAAAGGAAAATCAATACAAGCCAAGGCAGCATAGTTAGTGCTCGTCCAAGCGCCTAAAGTGATTTGGATTAACACCATCAGCACACCCAATAACACCCAAGGCTTTAACACTTTTAAGCGCTGCGACGGCGGTTGAATAGATTGGTTGGTTGCTAAGGTAAGCCACCACAGTAATGCTGTGATAATCATGCCGCCAAGCAAATGTGCCATCACAATTAGGGGTAATAATTTTAAAGTGACTGTCCACATCCCAAGTGCTGCTTGTAAAATCACTAATCCCACCAGCAACCATGGCACTAATAGCGGTTGTTGTTGGATATATTTTTTACGCAGAGGTCCCCATAACGCTAATAACAAAATCAACAAGCCCAAACCGCCGGCGATATAACGATGCGCCATCTCAGTCCAAGCTTTTTTAACGACAATCGGAATATTCGGATAAGTGGCTTGCACCTTGGCTAAGCCGCTCGCTGTTTTTGGTAAAATTAGCTTCCCATAGCAGCCAGGCCAATCGGGACAACCTAAGCCGGCATCACTTAATCGTGTATACGCACCCAACATAATCACCGCAAATGCTAGTAACACGGCAATCCAAGCCGTGCGACGATAAGCTTTGCGTGGATTTTGTCTGAATACGTATTTATCCAATTTGTGAAACCTTGAGCAGTCGCTCCATATCTTTATAAATATCGGTAGGACTTGCATCGGGTCGATAGGTCATCATGACGTTACCATGTGGATCGACAACATAAATTGTGCCTTGCTTTAATGCATAATCTGCATGGACATTGCGTTTAATGATTTTGGTAAATAGAGATTGTTGAGTGCTTAAATGTTGGGTGCCGGTGTATTCATGTTGAAGAAGAGAGTGCAGTTTTGGATCTTTGCGCTCGCTATTAAACGTTAGAATAATACGCTCAACGCGGCCGCGGTGTTTGCCAGTCGCGCGACGCACTTGGCGAATGTTATATAACCAAGTTTCACAGTTCTTATCACATTGGCCTGGATTTAAAAGCATTAAACGCCATTTGCCGTTTGCCGTTGCATTAGGAATAATTTGCGTAATTAAGAAGGGCTTTTTAATAAGGCTACCGTGATTGGTGGTTGCGCCAAACGTGTCGTGGGCTTTAAAGAAAAACCAAGCTAAAAAAATAGGTGTAAGAAAAACTAAAGTGAGTGTAGTAAGAATAGTGACTGGGTGGTTAGAGATCTTTTTTCCTTGATACTGCATTGCGTCCTCTGCTTGTGTTGACAACGATATATATGATAACCAAAGTCAAAGCGAGAGAAAACCACTGTATCGCGTAAGCAAAATGCTTATGTGATTTCATTGTCGTGGGGCGCCATTCTCGCACAAAGCCATGTGAGGCTTGCGGTGATAGTAGCACCATAAACCCCAGCACGGGTTGCCCTAACCATTCGCTGATTAGTTTTAAGTCAATGGCTTGAATTCTTTGTGGCCATTGCGTTTGTACGATGGGTTGATCTAACAGAAAGATTTTTTGCGGTGCTTGCTTGGTTCGGCCAACAATCGTTTGCACACCTGGCACGGCAGCAAGCCTGGGCAAGACACGACGATTAGGTCCGCGTGGGATCCAGCCGCGATTCACCATAATGATTTTATGATCACGCGTCACCAAGGGCGTTAAGACAAAATATCCAACTTTACCTTTCAGCATACGATTATCCACAAGAAATTGATGCTGATTGTCATAATGCCCAGTGATTTTAATCGGAATAAATTGGTGGTGTTTGGGTTGTTTCAGAACACTTGCTAATGATTGCGGGGTTTGTGAAAGCTGTTGCTGAAAGGTTTTTTCGAGTTGTTGTTTGGCTTCACCCCGATCAAGTTGCCAAAAGCCTAAGCCGATTAAGAGAGGTAGGATTAATAGGAAAAAAAGGGTCGGGATTAATTGGGGGGTGAAAATAAAGCCACAGACGTGTAATCTAAATAGCGATTTATTCATTCTTGGCATGGTCTTGGTCCGTGTCGCGTCAAAAGGATCCGTGTATGGTACTAAAAATTATTGTGGTATTGCTACTGGCCATTATTTTATATTGTTTAGGTAGCGGTGTTTATTATTTAGTACGTGATCCCAATGATTCAAAAAATGTTGTTAAAGCCCTCACTTGGCGCATCGCCTTATCGTTTAGTTTATTTATTTTATTATTGATTGCTTATGCAATGGGTTGGATTAATCCACATCCACAATTGGTTATACCATAAAGGAGTTTGCAAATGGGTTTGCAGGGAATTAGTATCGGTTCAATTTTAATTGTGCTTGCAATTGTTGTAGTTATTTTTGGCACGAAAAAACTACGCAATACGGGTGAAGATTTGGGTGCGGCATTAAAAGGCTTTAAAAAAGGTCTAAAAGAGGATCCCGCCGATTCTGATACCAAAGACAAAACTTCCTAAAGCGCCAACACATGTTTGATATTAGTTTTTGGGAAATTGCTTTAGTCGTTATCGTCGCGTTACTGGTGATTGGCCCAGAGCGTTTGCCACAGGTTGCACAGAAAGTTGGACAGACGATTGCCAGAATTCGGCGCCTTTGGATTAAGCTTAAAAAAGACAGTTTACAAAAACTGGATGACGAAACCTAATGCAAGAAAATTTTCATTATTTAATTGAGCTACGCCAGCGCTTAATCCGCAGTGTTTTAGTACTGGGAATTGTGTTTATTATTTTTGCTTTATTTGCCAATAAGATTTATGAACTGTTAGCGCTGCCATTATTACAACACTTCACAACTCATCAAGGTTTAATTGCCATATCTGTGCCAGCACCTTTTTTAATTCCATTTAAAAGTGCGTTTATGGCAAGTATTTTTGTAGTGATTCCTTATTTACTTTATCAGTTGTGGATGTTTATAGCGCCTGCATTGTATCAGCATGAGCGCCATTTAACTTGGTTATTATTGGTCAGTAGCACGTTGTTGTTTTATATCGGCGTATTATTTGCTTATTTTATTGTGCTGCCATTGGTGTTTAAATTTTTTATTTTTATTGCGCCAAAAGGTGTCGAAGTAAAGCCGGATATCAGTCAGTATTTTAGTTTTATTTTAAAAATGTTTTTAGCATTTGGTTTTGCGTTTGAGTTACCGGTTGCGATTGTGTTGTTGGTTTGGTCGCGTGTTTGTAGCATTAAAAGTTTACAGCAAAAAAGACCGTATATTATTGTTGGTGTTTTTATTGTAGGCATGTTATTAACACCGCCTGATGTTGTGTCGCAAATATTATTAGCAGTACCGTTATGGTTGTTATTTGAGTTAGGTTTATTGCTGGCGAAGACATTGCAGCGCCCTTGAACCCAATGCAAAACTGTTTATACTAATTGCCAGGATCTTGGAGAGTAATGGATTATGGGCGCTGATTCCATCGATGAAAAAAAACGTAAATTTTTATTAGCGACCACCGCCACCGTTGCTGCCGCCGGCGCTGTCGCCGCTGCTGCTCCCTTTGTTATTTCAATGTTGCCCAGTGCCAGAGCAGAAGCCGCTGGCCGACCGATTACTGTAAAAATTGGTGCGATGAAACCAGGTGATCAATTGACAGTGATGTGGCGCGGTCGACCCGTTTGGATTATTCGCCGCAGCCCAGAAGCCTTAGCCAGCTTGCCAAAAGTTGATCCCTTATTAAGAGATCCCAATTCTAAAGAACCGCAACAACCACCTTACGCACAAAATGAATATCGCTCACGTAAACCAGAATTTTTAGTATTAGTCGGCATTTGCACCCACTTAGGTTGCTCACCAACCTACCGTCCAGATCCAAAAAGTATCAGTCCAAATTGGTTGGGCGGATTTTTTTGCTCGTGTCATGGTTCTAAATTTGATTTAGCTGGTCGTGTTTTTAAGGGTGTGCCCGCGCCAATTAATATGGAAGTGCCACCGTATGTTTATCTCAATGATGATGAGATTTTAATTGGTGCAAATAAAGTCCCAGAAAAAGCATAAGGATGATTTATGGAAAAAACATCGGGTTTGATGGCTTGGATTGACGCACGGTTTCCGCTATCAGACATTTGGAATAAACATGCTGCAAAATATTATGTACCAAAGAATTTAAATTTTTGGTATTTATTTGGAATTTTCTCCGGTGTTGTTTTTATTAATCAAATTTTGACGGGTATTTGGCTGTCGATGTATTACACGCCAACAGCACTGTCTGCTTTTGCTTCTGTTGAACATATAATGCGTGATGTTAAATTTGGCTGGCTAATTCGTTATATGCACAGCACTGGCGCATCGGCTTTTTTTATCGTGGTTTATTTGCATATGTATAAAAGCATTATGTATGGCTCGTTTAAAAAGCCACGAGAATTACTGTGGATTATCGGCGTCATTATTTTTATTTTTTTAATGATGGAATCAGCCTCCGGTTATGTATTGCCCTGGGGGCAAATGTCGTATTGGGCGATTAAAGTTTTAATTTCAGTTTTTACAGTGATTCCTGTTGTTGGTAAAGCCATCGCCGTTTGGTTGCAAGGTGATTACAATGTGTCGGGTGTGACCTTGCATCGTTTTTTTGCTTTTCATGTGATTGCCTTTCCGATGATTTTGTCCTTATTAATTTGGTTGCATTTAATTGCTTTGCATAAGGTCGGTTCGAATAATCCCGATGGGATTGATATTAAACAGCATAAAGACGCAGATGGTATTCCACTGGATAGCATTACTTTTCACCCGTATTACACCGTGAAAGATTTTGCGGGTGTGGTTTTATTTTTATTAATTTTCGCGGCGGTTATCTTTTTTGCGCCTACTATGGGTGGGTATTTCTTAGAGTATGCCAATTTCCAACCGGCTAATGCATTAGTAACGCCTTTACATATCGCCCCACCTTGGTATTTTGCTCCATTTTATTCAATCTTACGTGCGATCCCTGACAAGCTGACTGGAGTAATTTTTGCAGCCGCATCGATTGCAATTTTATTTGTGATGCCATGGTTAGACCGCAGTCGCGTGCGTTCGATTCGTTATCGTGGTGTTTGGACCAAGACGATGTTAACGCTGTTTATTATCAGTTTTATGGGATTAGGTTTGCTTGGCACGATGCCGTTGACGGATTTTAATATTTGGGTCTCACGTTTTTTGACGGTAATTTATTTTGTGTTTTTTGTCACTATGCCACTTTATACACGATATGAAAAAACCAAGCCGGTACCAGAGCGAGTAAGCATGTCATGAAGCGATCGATCATAGTTTTATTATTATTGTGCTCACCAGTCATGTTGCTGGCTGCCAGTAGTGATGGTGCCGATATTACCTTAGAAAAAGTCACTATCAATACAAATGATCGCGCATCCGTTTTACGCGGCGCGAAATTTTACGCACAAAATTGCATGGTTTGTCATACGATGCGTTATTTGCAACACAATGCATTGGCCAAAGAGGCGGGAGTGACGTTGGATAAAATGCCACTCAATAATAAAAACTGGTGGCTAGGCATTGTCCCACCTGATTTAACCTTAATTGCAAAAGTTCGTACCCCTGATTGGCTTTACACTTATTTACACGCCTTTTATAAAGACCCATCACGCCCAACAGGCTCCAATAACTTATTAATGCCAAATGTGAATATGACCAATGTGCTGCGCGCCTTTCAAGGTGAGCAAGTTAGAATTAACCCGGTCAATTCCGATTTTAGTAAGCCGCGTTATTATACATTACTGAAATTAGAAAACTCAGGCAGCATGACTCCAGAACAATTCAATCAAGCCATGACTGATTTAGTCAATTTCCTAGTTTACGCCAGTGACCCGGGACAGGTGCAACGCCACCATATTGGGTTTTGGGTTTTACTATTCCTCGCGATACTGTTTGTGTTGGCGTATTTTTTGCAGAAGATTTATTGGAGGAAACAAAAATAATTCATTCAAATTTGGTGGTTTTCCCCGTTGTCCAGCAATGCTCCCTTCCAACGTCATCCCGCGGCCACGACCGCGGGACCCAAGAACATCTCCTAGATTGCGCGATCGAGTCGCGCAATGACGATGCGTCCCGTCGCGTACTAATCATTACCCACAAGTCAGGAAAGCAAATTTGAAATTATTTTTTGTGGGTTTAGCTTCTTTAAGTGTTGCATATTAATTTAAAACCGAAGCTTTTATTATTAGGCATCCTCTCACTAGCGTTCGTGGCTCAGTTTTCATGCATTGGCAGAAGGCTGTGACAACTGAGCCACGAACGCTAGTGAGAGGTTGCCTAACAATATCAGCTTGTGGTGCGAGTTTAATGTGAGGGGTGTGGCCATTTTTTTATGCGAGACACGGTTTTTGGCAGTAAAAATAAGACTTGTGAGTAAAGATTAGGTCGCGCAACGACGGTTGCTTAAGAGTCACGCAATGACGTTACGCTAATAATTGTCAAATCAACAATGAAATCGTTACAATGACATGACTTTTCACGATGACTCAAGGAAACATTGATGCGACGACTCAGTTTAACCGGCTTAATGCTGATACTTTTAATCGCCTTAAATATCCTTAGCTACGCTTCCAACAACAAACAACACCAACAAATACTCCAACTATCCAAACAAGTCCTAACCGCCCTAAAAACCCAAAACATACAAAAGCTAGCCAGCTACGTGCACCCAACAAAAGGTGTGCGTTTTACTTTTAAGACTACGATTAGCCACCAAGACCAACAATTCCAACGCGCACAACTGATTAAAGCCTATAAAAGTCAAAAAAAACTCCTATGGGGTTATCAAGACGGCACCGGCAAGCCGATAAAATATACTTTCAAACAATACTTATCTAAGGTTGTTTATCATCACGACTATTTGCACGCACCAAAAATTGGCTACAACCAAATCCTGCATCGCTCAAACAACATCGATAACAGCAAACAATACTATCCACGCGCCATTATGGTGCAATATTATTTCCCGGGATTTAAAAAACAATATGGTGGATTAGATTGGTCAGGGCTACGTTTATTCTTCACGCAATATAAAAATCACTGGTACCTAGTGGGCGTGGTCAACGATCGGTGGGCTATTTAATGACAATGATTTGGATCTTTGCCATTGGCAAAATACTACTAGGCGTTGCGCTACTAGCTTGGGGCGCAGATCGATTTATCACCGCTTGCGTATCGCTGGCGAAAAATTTTGGGATGCCGCCATTATTAATTGGCATGTTAATGGTCGGTTTTGCAACCTCATTTCCAGAAATTGTGGTCGCCGCCATTGCCGCATGGCATGGCACGCCAGGGCTTGCCATTGGTAATGCTATTGGTTCCAATATTGCGAATGTTGGTTTGGTGGTTGGTGCAACCGCTTTAGTTAGCCCGCTGGTTTTGCATTCCAGTTTAGTCAAACGTGAATTTCCAATCCAAATTATCATAGCGATACTAGTCGGCTTATTACTGTTAAACGGCTACTTAACCCGAATCGATGGCTTATTATTAATCGCCATTTTAATTTTGCACATGGCTTATTGGGTTTTGTTTATCATGCCCAATAAAAAAGCCATAGCTGATGATGATATCGTTAAAGAAATTGAAGCAGAAATGCCTAAAAAAACCATGCCGACAGGTGTCGCATTGACCTGGTGGTTAATCGGTTTAGTGCTTTTGTTTGTAAGCTCAGAATTATTGGTTGGTGGTGCGTCCTCAATTGCAAAGTTAATGGGAGTCAGTGATTTAGTGATTGGCTTAACCATTGTCGCTGTTGGTACGTCCTTACCAGAGCTGGCCGCATCAGTGGTGAGTGCATTACGCAATGAGCCGGATATCGCGCTGGGGAATATTGTCGGTTCTAATATTTTTAATTTATTAGCGGTCTTAGCGATGCCAGCACTGATTGCACCTTCACGCTTAGCACCAATTTTTTTACAGCGCGATTATCCCATTATGATTGGTTTTATGTTGCTGTTATGGTTATTTGCTTTTATTCGACCAGGAAAAGGCAAAATAGGACGTGGCAAAAGCGCGATATTTTTAGGTTGTTATATGGGTTATATTTTATTGTTAGTATTCACTGCCAAACTTTAAAAGTCGAACGAGTTAAATCCAATATTTAAGATACAAAACCAATCGCCCGAGCATACGTTGGTACTTGGGTCGACTGTTTTGCCAGCTTTCTAAAGAGACTTCTTTTGACTGCTTTAAATCATCGAGAAATAAATCAGCTAAATACTGCTTTGAAGAATTGTTACTTAGATTAATATCCGCTTCTAAATCGTGCAGCAAACTTCGGTGGTTTAAATTACTAGACCCAATCAAAGACCAATTGTCTAAAATTAAGGTTTTTGCATGTAGCATGCTCGGTAAGTATTCGTAAATTCTAACTCCAGCTTTTAAAAGGCGCTGATAAAACGTCGATGACGCCCAAGGCATCATCATCACATCGGCTTTTTTAGGCAATAAAATTCGCACATCAACCCCATTTTGAGCAGCCTCTTTTAAACGCCGTAATAAAAAATTATCGGGTACAAAATACGCATTAGTAATCCAAATGCGATGCCGACACTTTGAAATACGTCTTAATAAATTCTTATGCAAAATACGCCGTCGATGCCGAATATGATTGAGACGGATAATCGGATCGCGACGCACATGTCGAAACGCATCACGCAAGCGTTCTTTAATCGTGCGATGAGTCCAGGCGCAATCAAACGCATCGCTTAAATCATTCAGCTCAATGTCCGATAAACGCACTGACACATCCCGCCAATTTGCGCCGCCATCTGAACTGGGTAGATGGTAATTACTAATATTAAAGCTGCCTACATAAGCGATCTTTTCATCGATAATGCAAACTTTACGATGATTGCGAAAATTAATTTTAAGCAGCAAATAAATCCACTTTAATAAACTGGGTAATTTAACGACGGAGCGACTCCAGTTCCATAATTGCCAGGGAAAAGGATGAAACACTTTCGTTTTTGCACCGGCTTTTTCTAATGCTCTTGCCAGCGTAGTGCTCCACATCGGGCTACCAGCACCGTCCACTAACACGCGTACACTAACACCACGGCTTGCCGCTGCAGCCAACGCATCGGCGACGCGTTTACCTAAATTATCACGTCGAAAAATATAGGTTTCGATATCAATGCTGTATTTAGCCTGGTTGATATCATTGATTAATGCAGCAAAGTGTTCTTCACCGCTGGCTAGAATTAATTCGTGCGGACGTTTGCGAAACGGAATAACTACATCCGGTTCAACTAGGTTGGGTGGTGTGGTACCGCAATAACTGGGTTCGTCGGGCATCCTTAGCTCTCATCATCGTTATCATTGTCTTCATCACAAATTTTTAATTTATTATTTTTGGCAAATTCAAGAATCGAGTTGTAAAGCGCTGGATTGGATTGTTTGAGTTTTTGATCAAGAATAACGCATTTATTGCCATCATGCGTTGAAGGTTGCAGCAGGGGTGAATAATGAATACGACGTTTACGAAAGGTAGATAATTGACCGCTCATTCGTTCTGCCCAGTCACTGGGGCGAAACTTTTCGCCGGTTTCCGTGACGCCCTCAATAATGATTTTTTTCGAGTGCTTTTTGTCATTCATAACGGTATTAGTTTAGCCTTTTTGGGTTCAAAGCGGTAGAATAGCCCCACTTGAGGATCAGGACTATACCAAAAGTATAAAGATTAGACAAAGGTATTGATATGACGATTTCACCAAAGCAGCCACTCAACCGTGGTATCTATTTATTACCCAATCTCTTCACAGTCGGCGGTCTCTTTGCCGGCTTTTACGCCATCGTTTCTGCCACCCATCAACGTTTCGAAACCGCCGCCATTGCCATTTTTGTTGCCATGATTTTAGATAGCCTGGATGGTCGCATTGCCCGCCTTACCCACTCCGAGAGTGAATTTGGTGCGCAGATGGACAGCTTGTCAGACATGGTGTGCTTTGGTATCACGCCGGCCTTTGTCTTATATATGTGGTCGCTAAACGCCCTGGGGAAGCCGGGTTGGTTAGTGGCCTTTTTATATACGGTGTGTACTGCTCTCCGTTTGGCTCGTTTTAACTCTCAAGCGCAACAAACCAATAAGCGTTATTTTCAAGGCCTGCCAACGCCGGCGGCTGCTGGGTTGGTTGCTGGACTGGTTTGGGTTGCTAGCAAGTATGCCGTTCTTGGTCAGGTGATTGTCTTGCCAGTGGCGGTAGTGAGTGTGTTAGTCAGTTTATTAAAAGTCAGTACAATTCGTTATCGCAGTTTCAAAGATTTGGACTTAAAAGGAAAGGTGTCTTTTTTTACAGTGCTACTGATTGTATTAATCTTTGTACTGATTGCGATTGATCCTTCTGATGCGTTATTGGTGATCTTTGCTTTATATGTTGCTTCAGGTCCGGTGACTACTTTATTACACCTACGTCGTTGGCGTTCCAAAAAACGCATTCGTAAAACGAAGTCACATCGCGATGCTAAATAACGATCTTATCCAACGCGCGGTCGCTAATGCTCTAGCCGACGATGTGGGTTCAGGTGATATCACCGCAGCGCTAATACCCGATACAACGATGGCCAACGCTTTTATTCGTACCAATGAAAATTGTGTGCTAGCCGGTCGGCCGTGGGTCGATGCGGTCTATGCGCAACTGGATGGTGAGGTAACCATTAATTGGAAACATGCAGATGGTGAAGCACTGCAAGCTGGCACTATTATTGCTGAGCTAACGGGGTTGGCGAGAAGTTTATTCACTGGTGAGCGTTGTGCACTAAATTGGCTGCAAACCTTATCAGGCACTGCAACTACAGTGGCGTCCTATTGCCAGCATTTACAAAACACCAACACCCAACTTTTAGATACCCGCAAAACTATCCCCGGTTTGCGTTACGCACAAAAATACGCTGTTCGTTGTGGTGGTGGCACTAATCATCGCATGGGTTTATACGATGCTTATTTAATTAAAGAAAACCACATCGCCAGTTGTGGCTCCATCACTCAAGCAGTAACAAAAGCTAGAGTATTGCAGCCAAGTTTAAAAATCGAAGTTGAAGTTGAAAACATAGCCGAGCTAGAAGAGGCTATTGCTGCAAAAGTTGATATCATCATGCTAGACAATTTCAGCCTCCCAGAAATCCAAGCAGCCGTTACGATCACCCAAAAACAAGCCAAACTTGAAGTCTCCGGTAATGTATCACTAGAACAACTAGAAACACTTGCAGCAACAGGCGTCGATTATATTTCTGTAGGCGCGCTCACTAAACATATCAGAGCGATTGATTTGTCGATGCGAGTATGCAAATCCTAGCCCTGCGCCAGGGTAGCAGCAAGGCTAGAATATTGCAGTTATTAAAGTTTATTTGAATTTGTTTTTGGCTAATTTGAATGCAGACTCAAGTTGTGCCCAGGATTTTTCAACACCGGCCTTAATTTCTGCCCAAGCTTCTTCAGAGGCGTTTTCGAGCGATTGATACTCTTTTTGTAAATTGGCCTTTTTTTCTTCAAGATCTTCAACCACTTTAGCTACTTCAAGTTTTTGGTCTGCATATTCCTTACTTAAATCATTTTTGAGTTGGTTTATTTGTAGTTGCATGTCTTCAAT
>CAYXLV010000002.1:0-21892 GCA_964465995.1 uncultured Coxiellaceae bacterium
TTTCACGGGGAGTGAGCCTGCGGCGATAATGCAGTTTTCAAAACGGATGGTGGTTTTGTCGCCATTTGCGTTGGTGACTTCCATGGTGTTGGGATCAGTAAATTGACCGGTGCCAGTCACTACATCGACTTTGCGTTGCTTGGCCATCATTTTTAAACCGCCGGTGAGTTTTTTGACGACGGAGTCTTTCCATGCACGTACCTTATCAACGTCGATACTAGGCTTACCAAACTCAATGCCAAATTCGTTCATTTCTGCGGTATCGTCGATGACTTTGGCTGCGTGCAATAATGCTTTTGATGGAATACAACCGACGTTTAAACAAACGCCACCAATACTTTCATAGCGTTCCACTAAGACGGTTTGCTTACCTAAGTCAGCCGCGCGAAATGCAGCGGAGTATCCGCCGGGTCCACTTCCTAATACAACGACTTCAGTTTTTATTTCATTTTTCATGATGACCTCTCTTTTTAGAAATGTTTGTCAGGCTGGTGCTGATGCTTATAACAATATTGTTCTGATATCCGCTAAGCGTTTGGTTAAGCTCACCATAAAGCGAGCACCATCAGCACCGTCAACCACGCGGTGGTCGTAGGATAAACTCAATGGCAGCATTAAGCGCGGTACAAATTCATTGGATGATTTTTGGTAGACGGGTTTCATTTCCGATCTTGATACTCCTAAGATTGATACTTCTGGAGCATTAATAATTGGGGTAAAAGCGGTACCGCCGATACCACCGAGACTGGAGATGGTAAAGCAGCCGCCTTGCATGTCGGCCAGGCCTAGGCCAGCTTCGCGGGCTTTTTTACTAATGGCGCCCAATTCGTTTGCTAAATCAAATAAACCTTTTTTATCAACGTCTCGAATCACTGGCACAACTAAACCATTTGGCGTGTCAACGGCAACGCCAATATGGACGTATTTTTTGAGAATGATATTCTCGCCAGACTCATCCAGTGATGCATTAAAAATTGGAAATTCTTTTAGCGTTGCGACGACCGCTTTCATGATAAACACCAGTGGCGTGAGCTTGATGTTTTGTTGTTGGGCGGCCTCTTTTTGAGATTGACGAAAAGCTTCCATTTCGGTGATATCAGCTTCGCCAAATTGGGTGACGTGCGGAATACTCACCCAGTTGCGATGCAAACCTTTACCGGAGATTTTTTTGATTTTTGATAAGGGTTGCGTTTCGACTTCGCCGAATTTGGTAAAGTCAATTTTAGGTGCGGGCGGTAATCCAAAGCCGCCGTTGTCGGCTTGTTGAATTTTACCTTTGACGTAGTTTTTGATGTCGTCTTTGGTGATTCGACCTTTGGCGCCGCTGCCTTTTATTTTTGTTAGATCAATACCCACTTCTCTAGCTGTGCGACGTACGGCGGGGCCAGCGTGGATGTCGTCGTTTGAAGTAGATTCTTTGGTGGCAGTAGGTTTGGTTTGCGTTGCTTTTGCTGGCGCTGCAGCTGGCTTGTCGCTTTTTGCTTCGCTTGGCTTGCTTGCATCGCCTGCGGTTTTCATCAATAAAATCACATCGCCTTCAGATGCTTTGTCGCCCACTTTGAGTTTTACTTCGGTGACTTCACCCGCAAATGGTGCGGGGACATCCATGGATGCTTTGTCACCCTCTAAGGTAATCAACGCTTCATCAGCTGCGACTTGATCGCCGGGCTTAACAGAGACTTCAATCACGTCAACATCGCTTGCGCCACCGATGTCTGGAATTTTGACTTCTTTTACACTGGATGTTGCTGGATCGGATTGAGTGGTTTGTTGCTTAGGTTCTGCTGAGTCTGACTCTTTTGCGGATGCGGTTTTTGCAGTAGCGTCTTCAGGTTGTTCTGATGCGGTATCACTCTTAGTGGCACCTTCTGCTTCTAGCGTTAAAATTAAAGCGCCTTCGGATATTTTATCGCCGACTTTTACATTAATTTCAGCGACTACACCGGCTTTGGGTGATGGAACATCCATTGAGGCTTTGTCGCCTTCCAGGGTAATAAGCGCATCTTCAACGGCGACTGTATCACCCGGTTTAACGGCAATTTCGATGACCTCAACGTCGGCGGCACCGCCTAAGTCGGGGACTAATACTTTTTCAAGCTGCTCTGCCACATTGTTCTCCTACATTTAACTGGCACTCTGAATTAACTTTGTATTGATGGTTATACCTTCCAAGGCTCGGCGCGTTTGCTGTCGATACCCAGTTTTTGTTGTGCTTCGACAAGCTTGGCGGTGGTTAATTGACCGGCTTCGCATAAGCCTTGTAATGCGGTATAGGCAATCATTTTGGCATCGACTTCAAAAAAATCACGTAGCGCTGCTCGTGTATCACTGCGACCAAAACCATCGGTGCCTAACACATAATAAGCGTTTGGCACATCGCTGCGAATTTGTTCGGCGAATAATCTGATGTAATCGGTGGCGGCAATCACTGGGCCTGCAGCGTTTGCTAAGCACTTGGCGACGTGGCTTTGCTTGGGTTTGGCTTTTGGATGTAAGCGATTGTGGCGCGCGACGGTTTCTACATCTCGACGTAATTCGTTAAAGCTGGTCACACTCCAGATGTCTGCGCTGACACCGAAGTCTTTTTCTAGTAGTTCGGCGGCTTTGATGGATTCTCTGAGGATAGTGCCTGAACCAAGGAGTTGAACTTTTTTGGCTGATTTTTTCTTGCTGCTTTGCAGTAAGTACATGCCTTTTAAAATATCTTTTTCGACGCCTTTTGGCATGGCGGGGTGATGGTAGTTTTCATTCATTAAGGTGATGTAGTAGTAAACATCTTCTTGGTCGGCGTACATGCGTTTTATACCGTCTTGAATAATCACCGCTAGTTCATAGGAGAAAGTTGGATCGTAGCTGATGCAGTTGGGGATAAAACTAAACATTAATAAGTTATGGCCATCTTGGTGTTGTAAACCTTCACCAGCCAATGTGGTACGGCCGGCCGTGCCGCCGAGGATAAAACCGCGTGCGCGCATATCGCCTGCGGCCCAGCATAGATCACCGACGCGTTGGTAACCGAACATTGAGTAGTAGATGTAGAAAGGGATCATTGGGACTTGATTGGTCGCATAAGATGTAGCGGCCGCAATCCAACTCGACATGGCGCCAGGTTCGCTTAAACCTTGTTGCAGCAGTTGGCCTTTTTGGTCTTCGCGGTAGTACATTAATTGTTTGCGATCTTCGGGTTCGTATTGTTGGCCGAAAGGTGCGTAGATGCCGATTTGGCGGAATAAGCCTTCCATACCAAAGGTGCGTGATTCATCAGCGACGATGGGTACGACGTGTTGTTTGATGTTTTTGTCTTTTAGGCAAGTGCCGAGGATGCGGACAAAAGCCATGGTGGTGGAAATTTCGCGGTCACCTGTGCTGTCTAGGTAAGCTTGGAAAACGTCTAAGCTTGGGGTGGTTAGTGGGTCGCATTGGTGATGGCGTTTTGGTAAGGAGCCGCCGAGTTTTTGACGTTGTGATTGGAGTTGTTGGTTTTCAGGGCTGTCTTTGGCGGGTTTGAAATAGTTGAGCTTTTCAACGTCGGTTTCTTTGATGGGTAAATCAAAGCGTTTTACAAAGGCTTTTAGCGCATCGGTATCGAGCTTTTTGGTTTGGTGAGTGACGTTTAATCCTTCGCCTGCCGTGCCCATACCAAAGCCTTTGACGGTTTTGGCGAGAATAACGGTGGGTTGGCCTTTGTGTTGAACGGCGGCTGCGTATGCGGCGTACACTTTTTGGGGGTCGTGGCCACCATCGAGCATGGATTTTAATTCGGTGTCGGTTTTATCTTCTACGAGTGCTAGGAGTTCAGGGTATTTTCCAAAGAAATGTTCGCGCATGTAGGCGCCGTCTTTGGCGGTGTAGTCTTGGTATTCGCCATCAACAAGTTCGCTGATGCGTTTTAATAAAATGCCAGATTGATCTTTGGCAAATAATGCATCCCAATCGCTGCCCCAGATGACTTTGATGACATTCCAGCCGGCGCCGCGGAAAACACCTTCGAGTTCTTGGATGATTTGACCGTTGCCGTGCACTGGGCCGTCGAGACGTTGTAGGTTGCAGCTGATAACGAAAATTAAATTATCGAGTTTTTCGCGTGCGGCCAAGTAGATCGCGCCGAGGGATTCTGGCTCGCCCATTTCACCATCGCCGCAAAAAACCCAGAGCTTGCGGTTGTCGGTTTTGGCGAAGCCGCGGTGTTGGAGATAGCGTAGAAATTGCGCTTGGTAAATACTCATCAGTGGGCCTAGGCCCATCGATACGGTGGGGAATTGCCAAAAGTCTGGCATCAACCAAGGGTGTGGGTAGGAGGAGATGCCGTCTTTGAAAATTTCTTGGCGGAAGAGATCGAGTTGTTTGGTGGTTAAGCGGCCTTCTAAAAAGGCACGCGCGTAAATGCCGGGTGATGAGTGGCCTTGGATGTATAAAAGATCACCACCGTGGTCGCTATCTTTGGCGTGGAAAAAATATTGAAAGCCGATTTCATAGAGTGATGCGGCAGCGGCATAGCTGGCAATGTGGCCGCCGAGTTCGGAGGTTTTTTTGCCGGCGCGCATGACCATGGCAATGGCATTCCAGCGCATAAAGTTGGTTAAGCGATCGACGCTTTCTTTTGAGTCGGGTAGTTGAGCTTCGCTGGATGGGTTGATGGTGTTTATATAAGGTGTATTGACTCCGGTCGCACCGGGGATGCCTAGCTGGCCAGCATATTGATGGAGTTGCTCGAGGATAAACTGTGCACGTTCTGTACTTTCAAACTCGACGACGGATTGAAGTGCCTCCAACCATTCACGTGTTTCTTCTGGATCAACATCGTTTGAGGTCGTTGGTAGCAAATCTGCCATCGAATGTTTTCCTTATTTTTCATGGGGTTAGACAGGGAATCACCTAAAAGCGATGTCATTATAACATGAAATTATTAGAAATATATTCCTATTGGCTTTTTGGTTTTAGCCGATCCAAATGCCAATGGTGATGAGTGCCATCGCAACTAGCCAGACTAATAGTGAGCGGTTTAGTAATGTCACTACGTCTTCTTGTGGAACGGTGGTTGGTGAGTCTGGTGTTGTCGGTGGTGATAGTTGCAATGCCGCTAATCCCCATTCGATGATGTGCTGTTGGCCTGTTTTGAAACCGGTGAGTAGTTTTGGCATCCAAGATTTGAAGACAGCGCCGAAGTGGCCGACCAGTGCAAAGCTTAGACCAAGCAGTCGTACTGGCACCCAATCGAGCAAGCCTAGCGTGTTGTTGGTGACTGTGAGCAGCTGTTGATTGTCTGTGGATTCTTTTTTGGATAAAAATTCTTGTAAATCTCGGACTACTACATATAGTGCGAGCCCGACTGGACCAAACACAAAATACCAGATAATTAAGGCAAATAGCTTTTGGTAGCAAATTGTGAATAACTTTTCTGGCGTGGTGTTTGGGTAGGAATGTTTTTGGATGTCGCGGGCGTCTAATAAATACCATAGAAAGATTAAGCTAAATAGCCAATAACCGACTGCGCCGAGTAAGTGATAAAACAGTGCGGCAACGATGCCAACGATTAATAAGATGGGGACGACGAGTAGTAGTAAAGAAACGACGCCGTGTCCGGTGGTGACTGCAGAGACTTTGGCGCTAAGCCATTGGTAGTAAGGTTCTAGCCAATTGACTTGGAAGGTGTAGCTGTTGAAGTGGAGGTAACGTTGGAGGCCGATGCAGATGAGGATGATAATGAGTGACATGAATGGGTCCTTTTCTTATCCAAGCAAATGGGTTCTCATTTTCGTTGATTTTAGTGAGTTTGGCAAATGGCGTTGGCGGTTGATTGTCGATGTGAATCTTGGTTAAATCTGGCCCTCATAAAATTAGGGCGGGTGATGAAACCAAAAGCACTGTTAGTTATTGATCTGAATGATTGCATCACGATTTTTGAAGGTGAGGTTCATCTGAATGCAAAGTTTAATGCGGATTGGGTTACGCATATGCTGGATATCATTGAGCAATATGGTGCGCAATTGCAGCGCGGTGAGATTGAGATTATTGCGTTAGCTGATGCAAATGCTAAAGATGAAAATAATTATTTGTTTCGTTGTTTTGATGGTTTTTACAAAGGTATTTCTCAGGGTGGACTTGATAAGCTAATTGAGCATATTCATCCAACTCTTAAACCATTTTTTAAAATAAAAGATGGTATTTTGGATCGTGCTGATCAGCGCTATACCAATGCTACTCTAAATAAGCTTTGTTCAACTTATCAGTTGCAAGTGCAGCAGATATGTTGGTATTCCAGTGATACGAAATTGAATGCATATTTTGCGAGTCAGGGTTGTCTGACGGTTGGGTTAGCGAGTTATGGTGATTTGAATAAGGTGGCTTTGGAGCGTTTTACGCAGCTTTTAGATCAGAGCGGGACACAAACACAATATCAACGTGTGCATTATCTTGTTGATATTGATCGCACCTTCTTGAATAGAATCGCTAGTTTGTTTTTGCGGCCTCCGCAATCGCGAGTCAATGCTGAGATTATTCAATTGGTGCATGAGACGCTGCAAAAATTACCACGTCATGAGATTTGTTTTCGCTTTTTAACTGCGCGTTTTGCAGAGCTATTAAGTGATAAGGATCCAAACTGCCCGCTGGATGAGTGTCATTTGGATCAAAAAATTATGACTGAGTTTGCATCGTATGGAGAACGTTTTAAGCAATTGCCGACGCTTCGTTTCGAAGCCTTACAAAAAATAAATACACCTCATCAATCTAAGCTTGATTTACTACTGCAGGCTGTTGCACCTGCAGACATTGAAAATAGTTTGATTGTTGTGATTGAAGACAAGCTTAAAGAAATTAATCAGTTTGTGGCAGCAACAGAAACCTTTCATAAGATGGGTGCTGAGTTGGTCGTGTTGCAGTGTCATGTTGACCATGGTTTTTACGAGAGTGTTTCGCAAGTTAATTCTAAAGTGCTTGGGTTTATTCAGACGATGCTAGTTAGTGAGCAGCTCAATTCAAATAGCTTGCAGACTAACGATAGTGTTTTTCCTAGCTTTTATTTTTTTGGAAATTTCTTTAGCTTATTTGGCCGAACCCAACAAGAACCTCATGCTAATGGTGGACAGTCTGCTGCGACCAGTGAGTTTAGCTCCAATGGATTTTGCTTTTAATCACGCCGCAAGCGATCGGACATTGCCACAGGTGTTTGGTATTTCAAAACAACCACGTAAGAAGATACCACAAACGATAGTATTGTCGCGGCCTCTATTAAATTAGCGGCTGACGCGCCGATTAGCTTACTTTGCAAAGCAACATAAGCAATGATTAATGAAAACTCACTAATTTGACCCAAGCGCACGCCGACTTCCCAAGCAACTTGCTTGCTTTCACCGACTTGGTGCAATAAGCCACGGTAGGTGGCGGGTTTGGCGATGAATAAAATAACAACCAATAGCAGTGCTGGAATAATGACTTCAGGGAGATAGTGTAAATTGAAACTCGCGCCCACGGAGAAAAAAAACAATACTAGGAAAAAATCGCGGACGGGTTTTAAGCTTTCAGCAATATATAAGGATATTGGACTGGTCGCTAGGCTAACGCCGGCGATAAATGCGCCGATTTCATTTGATAAGCCAAGGTAAGTTGCTAATTGCGCTAAGCTCAAGCACCAAGCAATGGCGACCAGGAAGGTATATTCTTTAATGCGGTTAAATTTTGCAAAGAGCTTAAAGAGAATAAATCGCTCAAATAGAAATGCGAAAATGAGCACAACAGGGAATCCAATTAAGACCAAGATAACATCGCGGTAAAAGGATCCACCGATAGTGGCAGCGTGCATCAATAGTAATACTGCGATGGCAATAATATCTTGCAGTAACAATACACTGATCATCACTTCACCGGTATGTTGGTGGTGCAAAATTGTGGTCGGCAGTAATTTAATACCAATGATGGTGCTTGAAAACATCATAGCCGCGCCAATAACCAGACACTCTATTGGTGTATAGCCAAACAACCAACCAATTAAGTAACCAATGCCTGCAAACACAGATGAACTCACAAGGCCAACCCAGCTGACTTTTTTCAGCATGTGTACGAGTTTTTGTGGTGGTAAATGTAGGCCAAGTAGAAACAGTAGAAAGATAATGCCAACATCGCCAATGCGTTGCACAAAGCCTGCATCATTCACAAGCTTTAATGCGTAGGGACCTAAAATGATCCCTAAGAGCATGTATGCAACTAGCATTGATTGGCGTGTCATTAATGCAAAGGTTGATAGCAATGCAGCACCGGCAAAAATCATAAAGATGGAAAAGATTAAGCTATGTTGAAGCAGTAGTGATTGCATAATAGTTACAATGATACCTATTAGTTGAAAATAATTTTTTAAGTTGTTTCATTTTGTTTTTTATTGTATCGATGCCAGTAAACTGTTTTACCTAAAATTGGCAGACCAAGGTAGCCGCGCATTTTCATTTCTTGGCCATGGTTAACTATATATATATGGCAACGATACTCTTTACCTGAACGGGCATCTAAAATATACCCGCCACTGTAAAATCCATTTTTGTACATCATACCTCGTAAGATCATTAAACCTTCAACTGGCTTACCACGTCGCTTACCTTCACATTTATGGCAATGGGTGGTGGGATTGGTTTTGTGGTGGAAGACTTTGACGAGGCGACCGTTGAATTGATTGTCTGATTTTGTCACTTCTAGAATGGTACTCACTTTTCCCGTTTTATTATCCATATATTGCCAGTCGCCTAAAATAGCATTTGCGGGATCTTTTGCTTGAGGAATTACATCTGCATAGCCATTCACAATAAATAAAACACCAAGTACTAACACTGGCCATGCGCTCTTAAAAAATTTCACCATATATCGGCTCCTGTAAAATTGAAATAAGATTGAAAATTTTCTCTAATTTCCAAAAATTCTATCATCATTCGATAATTTTGCTATGCTTTCTAACCAAATTAGAAAAAAAAATAACATAAACGTTTAATCTTATTGATTCTTATTGTAAAATAATTGAGTCGTTTTTATATTTAGGGAGAAATAGTATGCCTGCAAAACGAAAAACAACAGCACGCTCAAAGACGAGCATCGCTGAAACTAAACGCTTTAAGAAAGTTCTTAAAGAAAGAGACCAAGCGCGCAAGCAATTGCGCAAAGCCTTAAAAGAAGCAGCTAAGGCTAAAAAAGCTGCTACTAAAGCCAGAAAAGCCGCTAAAAAGAAAAGCAAAGTAGCTAAAAAACGTAAAACGGCTAAACGTAAACCAGCCGCGAAACGTAAAACAGCTAAGCGCAAAACCACCAAACGCAAAACTACGAAGAGCAAAACTGCTAAGCGTAAAACAGCGAAACGTAAAACCGCTAAACGCAAAACCACTAAAAGCAAAACTGCTAAGCGTAAAACCGCTAAGCGTAAACCTGCTAAACGTAAGACTGCGAAGCGTAAAACTACTGCCAAGAAAGGCCGTCCTAAGAAGTCAGCTACTGCAAAGAAAACTGCAAAGCGTCGTGGACGTCCTCGTAAGAAAAAATAATTTTCTTACCAGAATCAAAAAGACCGCTAACAGGCAACTGCAAGCGGTCTTTTTTTTTGGCACTACATCTTGTAGTGAGAGATACCTCAAAACACAAAGTCTATTGTTTTGCTTTCTGTTCTTCTAATTTACCTGGGTCAAGTGATTTTGTTTGGTTAAGCAAATCTCGCAAAATTTCTGCCGTCATTGCGCCTGACTCTGCAAAGACCACCACATCATCACGCAAAATCATTACCGATGGCACCGAGCGAATATTAAATTCATCAGCCAACTCTTTCTCAGCCTCAATATCAACGCTCGCAAAAACAAACTCAGGATAATCCACCGCGACTTGCTCAATGACTTTCTGCAAATCTTTGCAAGGCGCACACCACTTTGCCCAAAAATCAATTAACAATAATTTATGTTTCGCTAAAATATCATCAAAATTAGCATTGGTTAACGCGATAATATTGCTCATCTTAATCTCCTTATATTATGTGCTGAGAATTGTTTTAATCCGCTCACGCACCTCATCAACTGCACCAATACCCGATATGCGGTGATAACGTGGCGCAGCACCATTACCCGACTTAGCCCAACTCTCATAGTATTCAACTAACGGTCGAGTTTGCTCATGATACACTTGCAGACGTTTGCGCACTGTCTCTTCACAATCATCATCACGCTGTACCAATGGCTCACCTGTAACATCATCAGTATTTTCCACCTTTGGTGGGTGAGTCACACGATGGTAAACGCGGCCTGAATCTGGGTGGACTAAGCGTCCGCTCATGCGTGAAATAATATCTTCATCATCAACCTGTATCTCAATGACATCATCAATGCGTACATTTTCATTTTTTAGCGCATCTGCTTGACCTAGAGTACGTGGAAAACCATCTAGTAAAAAACCGCTCTTGCAATCTTGTTGCGAAATGCGGTCTTTGACTAGCTGAATAATAAGATCATCAGACACTAAACCACCTTCATCCATAATTTTCTTTGCTTGCAAACCTAATGGCGTTTTATCCTTCACCGCGGCACGCAACATATCCCCGGTCGATATCTGCGGTATTCCAAACAACTCCATAATAAATTTTGCCTGCGTACCTTTTCCAGCTCCCGGCGGCCCTAACAAAATAATATTCATTCGCTTACTCTCCTCAAGATTTTTTACATTAGTCTATGCGTATACGCCCTGTTCGCAACACAATAATCGATCTTTTTTGCTGCTTCACTCCCTGCTGCATCGACAACACAAATCGCCCTTGTTGTCCGTTAGTAAATCCATTTGGCGCTATTTGCAATGCTTGGTTTTTACCAAAACTACTCTTCCACACCAAGCGCAAATGCCCTGGCAATGCACCCAACTCACGCAAAATATGAAATTTAGGCTGCTGCTTGACCACTAAAATGCCGCCTTGCCAATCACCATCACAAGAACTTAAATTGCGACTACCACAAATTGTCACCACCGCATGGCTTGATATCGCTTCACCGCGTGCATAACGGATAAGATGAGCAATCCGATTGGTATAAGCATCCAACTGCGCCCGCGCACTGAGTTGATAGAAGCTTGGCGCAATCGCACCAACTAAAATAGCCACAATAGTTAGCACCAACATCATTTCAAACAAGGTAAAGCCATTATTCACTGGTTTTTGCAGCATGATGCAGCTCTGGCCATATTTGCACGAGTTTAACAGTGTTACCGCTGACCGACTTCACTTCCATAGGATAACCGGCAATCCGACAACCTATTCCTGGCAAAGGTATCATTTCTAAATGTTCAATCACTAAACCACTCAGCGTCTTTGGTCCCTCTGTCGATAAATTCCAATGCATCACACGATTTAAATCACGAATACTAATACTGCCGTCCACTAAAACACTACCGTCTCGCTGCTTAACCACTAATCGAGACAGATCATCAACACCACCTTGCGCAAACTCGCCCACGATCTCCTCTAAAATATCCTGCAAGGTCACTAGGCCTTGAATATCACCATACTCATCAACCACCAACCCGACTTTTCTTTGCTGGTCTTGAAAGTTTAATAATTGTCGATTGAGCAGGGCACCTTCGGGAACAAAATACACTTTATCAGCGAGCGCTAATAAATCATTTTTAGTTAATTTATGCGTGTGCATATGCGTTAACACTTTACGCATATTCAACATACCAATCACATCATCAATATTCTCACGAAAAACTGGCATATAAGCATGTTCACATTGATTAATGGATTGCAATATTTTCTTCCAGTCCTCTTCAAAATCGATACCATGTATTTCATTACGCGGCACCATCACATCTACAACACATACTTGTTCTAAATCTAAAATGCGCACTAACATCTGATGATAATTAGATGAAATTTTTCCTTTCGCTTCACTCACTACCGTGCGCAATTCTTCAAGTGACAAAGGATCCAAACCACGCTTTTTAACTTTGATACGAAACAAACGCAAAACCGCATTGGCTATAGTATTGACAAACCAAACCAACGGATAAAACACTTTCAATAAAATATTTAAGATTCCAGAAACTGGAAAAGCAACCCGCTCAGGATGCAAGGCTGCCAAGGTTTTTGGCGCTGCTTCTGCAAAAATTAACACTGCTAAAGTTAAGACAATCGTTGCAACGATCACACCAACGTCTCCAAAAAAATGCACCGCAATCACCGTTGCAATGGCCGACGCAAAAATATTGGCAAACGTATTACCGATTAAAATAACACCCAACAACCGATCAGGACGCTCTAGCAAACGCGATAAACGCTGCGCTTTTTTATTGCCTTTGCGCACCAAATGACGCAACCGATATCGATTCAAAGACATCATGCCCGTCTCTGAACCTGAAAAAAACCCTGACAATAGAATTAAAAAAAACAGCAGAGCAACATTAAAATGAATACTAAATGAACTCAATGTAAGGCTTCCAATACCAACTTACTGCCAAAATAAGCAATAACTAATAATCCAACTCCAGCTAACGTATAGTAAATCGCTTTACGACTTCGCCAACCACGCCAGTAACGGCCACCCAATAATACCGCAAATATCACCCATGCCAATACCGCCAAAGCCGCTTTTTGCAAGAGTAATAAATGAGTAAATAATAATCCGTAATAAAAATAAAAACTGCTGACTAAAACAACCGTTAATAAAATAAATCCAAGGCTGATCATTTGAAATAATAAACGCTCCACTGATTCCAGCGGCGGTAAGCCACTGATCAACCAACCACATTGTTTATAACGCAACACACTTTCTTGAATCGCTAAAATCACGGCGACCAATGCTGCCATGCCCAACACACCCACCGTTAAAATGGATAATACGATATGAAACAATGCGCCAGAATTAGCTACAGTATTAACAATATATTCCCGAGGAAACACCAACACCAACAACATAGAAATTGCTGCTAAAGGAAAAATTAATGTCACCAACAAATCAACTGGCTTAGCCATTGCAATCACACACGTTAATACGGCAATTAACCATAATGCTAATGACAACATATTAAAGATATTGAGATTTTGTCCGCCTGCAACATCAATCCAAACATGCAGCAACAGTGCATGTAAACAAATCGCCAATAGGCCAAATCCAAGCACACACCACTTTGAATGATGTAACCTGCCGTAAAGCCCTAAGCTTTGAATAAAACTGGCGCTAAAATAGATAACGATTGTAAGCGTTGACAAAATAGGAACATTCATAGGCGACATCTTAACAGATACAAAGAGCTGGCCGCCACATTGATTATTACCACCTGTGCAAAACTGTACACAAAAGCAACTTTTTTTGACTCTAACCACGCTTAGCTTATACTATGCCCACTTTCAATAACCTCTGAGTAAACCTGTATGTTTTCCAGCCTAAGTGATCGTTTAAGCAGCAGCATCGATAAATTACGCGGCATCGGCCGTTTAACTGAAGACAATATCAAAGAAACCTTAGGCGAAATTCGCAAAGCCCTGCTCGAGGCGGACGTAGCGCTACCCGTGGTCAAAGACTTTATCACTCAAATTCGTGAAAAAGCAGTTGGCCAAGATGTGATAAAAAATGTTCGCCCCGGTGAAGCACTCGTTAAACTTGTCCAAGATGAACTCACTCATATATTAGGTGAAAACCAAGCTCCCATTAATTTAAACGCGCAAGCACCCATTGTCTTTTTGATGGCTGGTTTACAAGGCTCAGGTAAAACCACCACCGTTGGTAAGCTCGCTCGCTGGTTGCAAACATCTCAGCAAAAGAAAGTGATGGTGACCTCTGCCGATATTTATCGACCCGCCGCTATCCAACAACTTGAAACACTGGCTAAACAGGTCGATGCACATTATTTCCCAAGCACTGAAAAAGATGATCCAGTTGCCATTGCCAAGAATGCAATCGACGCTGCTAAAAAACAATTTATTGATGTCTTAATTATTGATACTGCCGGCCGACTACATATTGACGATGATCTGATGCAAGAGCTACAAAATATCAGCCAAGTCAGCCAACCAACCGAAACACTACTGGTTGTTGATAGCATGGCCGGTCAAGACGCAGCTAATATTGCCAAAACCTTTAATGAAAGACTGGAGCTTACCGGTATTGTCCTCACCAAAACCGATGGTGATGCACGTGGCGGTGCTGCACTTTCCATGCGCATGCTCACCGAAAAACCAATTAAATTTATTGGTGTGGGCGAAAAAATTGATGCCTTAGAACCCTTCCATCCAGATCGCATTGCATCACGTATTCTAGGCATGGGCGATATTGTGTCATTAGTGGAAGAAGCTCAACAAAAAGTTGATCAAAAACAAGCCGCCAAAATGGCCAAGAAGCTGCAAAAAGGTAAGCGCTTTGACTTTAATGATTTTCTAGCCCAACTTCATCAAATGAAAAAAATGGGTGGCATGCAATCACTAATGGGTAAATTGCCCGGCATGGCCAAAATTCCTAAAGCAGCTGAAGCAATGTTAGACGACACCTTATTTATTCAAATGGAAGCCATTATTAACTCCATGACCAAAAAAGAACGCAGCTTTCCAGCGCTACTCAATGGCTCACGCAAACGTCGCATCGCTAATGGTTCCGGCACAACTGTACAAGATGTCAATAAACTGGTTAAACAATTCGCACAAATGCAAAAAATGTTAAAACGCATAAAAGGCGATAAGATGATGAAAAAACTGAAGAAACTTCAAGGGCAATTGCCTCCAGATATGCTGGATAAATTGCCGCCAGGCTTTAAATAAACCGGCCGCATCAGCGCTTCCAAAATGAGAAGTTTTTCAGTAGAATACCCCGCTCAATAATTAACAAGGGTTGAATACACAATGGTAGTTATCCGCTTAGCTCGCTCAGGAGCGAAAAAAAGTCCATTTTACCACGTAGTTGTTACTGACAAGCGCAACGCACGTGACGGTCGATTAATCGAACGTGTTGGATATTTTGATCCCATGGCCCGAGGCCGCGCTACCTTACTAGAGCTAAATCAAGAACGAATTGACCACTGGGTCAAGCAAGGTGCGATCCCTTCTGATCGTGTTTCCAAGTTAATCAAACAATTTGCAAAAACAGATAAAACTCAACCTGTCACTCGCCCATCTGCAAATGAAGTTCGTAATCTTCAGCGTGAAGAATCTCAAAAAGCAGCTGCTAAAAAATTAGCTGCTGAAAAGAAAGCGGCTGAAGAAGCAGCGAAAGCTGAAGCTGAAGAAGCGAAAAAAGCTGAGGCTAATGCTGAAGAAGCAAAGCCAGAAGCAGAAAAAAGCGAATAGAACATTCGCCCATTCTTCCCTAAGCGATGACAAAGAAAATTATCATTGGAAAGCTGGGCGCGGCCTACGGGGTTCGCGGCTGGCTTCATCTCTCTTCTTATACAGACCCTCCTAATAACATCTTTAACTATCCGCAATGGCACTTGCAAAAACATCATCAACAACAAGTTGTCAGCATTGAAAAATTTCAAGCGCATGGCGATGGGTTTGTCGTTAAACTTGCTGACTGCAATGATCGAGAAAAAGCGCGCACCTTAACGAATTACCAAATTACCGTTGATAAAGCCACTTTACCGCCGCTACCTGACGGTGAGTATTATTGGGACGATTTAATTGGCTTGCGCGTTCAAACGACTCAAGGCACTGAACTAGGCACTGTTGACCACCTGCTTGGGACAGGTGCAAATGATGTTCTGGTGATTAAGGGTAACAAGCGCCACTTAATTCCGTACACCAGTGACACAATTAAATCCATCGATCTTGAACAACAAACTATCGTCGTGGATTGGGATCCTGACTTTTAGCATGAATATTCAAATCATCTCTTTATTCCCAGAAATGTTTTGCGCTTTAAAACAAGGCATTGTTGGCCGAGCCATCACCAATCAACTCGTTAATGTAAACATCATTAATCCACGTGATTACACTAACGACCCACATCGCACCGTTGACGATAGGCCTTATGGCGGCGGACCCGGCATGGTGATGAAGTACGAGCCACTGCATGCGGCTATTCAAGACGGTATAAAAAAAATGCCCGCCAAACCTCACGTCATGTTACTCTCACCCCAAGGTAAGCCACTTGAACAAAGTGATGTAGCAGCTATTGCGCAACTTGAAAACATCATGCTGATTTGCGGGCGTTACGAAGGTGTTGATCAACGTCTCATTGAAAGCGATATTGACGCAGAAATTTCGATCGGCGATTTCGTGGTCAGCGGTGGCGAATTACCGGCTATGCTGCTAATTGATGCCGCTACTCGCTTGCTTCCTGGCGCGCTCGGTGACGCCGCCTCAGCCGAGCAAGATTCCTTCGCCACGGGCCTACTCGATCACCCACATTACACCCGCCCAGAATGCATTCACCAACAAGCTGTACCGAAAGTGCTTCTCAGCGGAGACCACCAAGCCATCACTCGCTGGCGCCTAAAACAATCACTAGGAAAGACTTGGCAAAAGCGTCCAGATTTGATAAAAAGACGGATTCTTACTGCCGACGAGAAGCAGTTACTTGATGAATATATTAAAGAAGCCGCCAAAGGCGCGAGTTGAGGACTTACCAATGAACATCATCGAAACACTAGACCAAGAACAAATGCAAGGCAAAGAGATCCCAAGCTTTGCTCCAGGCGACGCCGTCGTGGTGCAAGTGAAAGTTAAAGAGGGTAATCGTGAACGTCTACAAGCATTTGAAGGTGTAGTCATTGCTAAACGCAATCGCGGTATTAATTCAGCATTTACCGTTCGCAAAATTTCACATGGTGAAGGTGTTGAACGAGTTTTCCAAACATACAGTCCATTAGTTGCATCCATTCAAGTTAAACGTCGCGGTCATGTCCGCCGCGCTAAGCTTTACTACTTACGTGAAAGAAGCGGCCGTAAAGCGCGTATTAAAGAAAAAATATAAGCACTTTGTTGCTGACCCATTTCAAATCATCCTGCAATTTTATTGCAGGATGATTTTTTTTTATTGGGAGATAATCAAATATGGATAGCCCAGATAACATCTACCGCAGCGTTATTAACTCACCAATTGGCAAACTTGGCATTTCCACAACCGCAACCAAACTGATCAAAATCGATTTTTTAACCGCTGCGACAAAAACAATAAAGCCCAATCATCAAATCACCCAACTCACTGCAGCTCAACTTGATGCGTATTTTCACGATGCGGATTTTAAATTTACTATCCCCTTTGAGCTTAATGTGACGCCCTTTCAACAAAAAGTTTTGGATGCGTTATTACAAATTGAGGTCGGCAAAACTCGAACATATGGTGAGCTGGCTAAAATCATCCAAAGCTTTCCGCGCGCGATTGGTAATGCGTGTCGCAGAAATCCTATTCCGATTATTATTCCCTGCCATCGCATACTGGCTAAAAATCATCTAGGCGGTTTTAGCGGCCAAACAGATGGCGACATGCTAACAGTTAAAAAGTGGTTATTGAATCACGAACGAGTGAGTTACCCCGCATAAAAAAAGAGCCGAAGCAGTTGCTGTTTCGGCTCTATAACGTAACAATTTTCGCAGTAATGTTTAAACGCTTTCCACAAAAAAACTATGCGTGCCTTGTGCGGCCATCGTTTGTCCTAAACGATTGAGCGCATGTGAATAGCCTGCGGTACGCATGCTAATGCTATGCGCTAACATCAAGTCATACACATGATTAAATTCACGCTGCATAATGGCATGCAGTTTTTGATGTACATCTTCAAGCGTCCAATAAAAACCATTTTTATTTTGCACCCACTCAAAATAACTCACGGTCACACCACCGGCATTGGCTAAAATATCTGGCACCACTAAAATACCTTTTTCAAATAGCTTATGATCAGCCGCACTAGTAATAGGACCATTGGCCAATTCAACGATCACGGGTGCTTTAATGCTATCAGCGTTATCTTCGCGAATAACATTTTCTAAAGCCGCTGGAATCAACAAATCCACGTCCAGCGCTAATAATTCATCGTTAGTAATTTGCTCTGCCGGCACCATTTCACAAACTTGCCCTTCGCAATAAACTGCTTTAACCGTTTGCGTTTCATTTTTCATATGCACCAGGCTTGGCACATCAAAACCTTTATCCGAATAAATTCCGCCTTTGGAGTCACTTACCGCCACAATGCGATAACCATCGCAATGCAATAATTGCGCCACATGCTGACCAGCATTCCCGAAGCCTTGTATCGCAACCCGAATATCTCTTGGATTCCAATTATTGCGTTTTTCAAGCTCCTTAATGCAGTAGTAACCACCACGTCCGGTTGCATCATCACGCCCCAAACTACCGCCCAAACCAATCGGCTTACCGGTAATCACACCCGGAGAATGGCTGCGCTTAATTTTGGAATATTCATCCATCATCCAACCCATAATCATGGCATTGGTATAAACATCTGGTGCAGGAATATCCGTATGCGGACCAATGAAGTCAACCACCTGTTCGATAAAGCCTCGACTTAAACGCTCAACTTCCATGCGCGATAAATGCTTTGGATCAACCACAACACCGCCTTTACCACCACCAAACGGAATACCAACCAATGCACACTTTAACGTCATCCAAAACGCTAGCGCTTTCACTTCATCAATACTGACATTGGGGTGGAAACGGATACCGCCTTTGGTAGGACCACGACTGTCATTGTGGCGTACGCGATAACCTTTAAAGATCTGTAAACTACCATCATCCATTCGCACTGGAATAGACACTTCAATAGCACTTTGCACATGATGCAACCGCTTCAAAGCCTCTTGATCAATTTGTGAGTACTTCGCAGCTTCATCAAGATGCGTCAGCGCATCTTCGAAAATATTACCTGACATGGAAGGGCCTCCTTACGGTCCAGACTAAAAATGCCGTCAGGATACTACAGTTGCTAAAGCACTCCAAACATATTTGCTCGCGCCTTGCAGATGGCTTACAAGCCATCCAATTTATTTGCAAAACACCCTGTGCTAACATGTCGCCTACAATGGATCTGCAATAAAAGGACAAACAAATGGCGGGATTTTTGCCTGAATACGAGCAACAACTCACGGACGCACGCGTTAAATTTGCTCACTCTATTAACGCATTAACCACTCAATCCACCCCACAAGACTTAGCGTTTTTTCTTTTAAACTATTGTGCTTTAGGCGCAACCATGAACAAGCCTATCGAAAGCTGGATAAAAAAAGCCAGCAAACATTGCCAAAAATTAAACTATTTGGAGCTTGCTAATTACTTGCAACAGCATGCTCAACAATCGACTCATCACCAAGCATTATTGCGTCATGATACTCAAGCATTAACGCATTGGCTGAATAAGAAATATCAACTTAACCTAGACAGTCAACACTACCTTAAACAAAAGGCAACCACCGGCATTAAACAATATCAAAAATTACGTGAACAGCATGCCAAAGGTGCCACACCTTATTGTCAATTAGCTATAGATTACGAAGTAGAACGGTTATCGATCGTGCATGGTTTTACGCTTGTTAAACTATGCGCTTGCAAACTTGGCTTACCCATTTTAAAAAATCTTAGTTTTATTCGCGAAAATGTTAAACGTGAGGCAGGCGAGCATCAAGCCAGCCAACAACAAATGCAAAAATTTCTTAAAGCCAACCCACAAAAACTAATGCCATTAGTTGAGGCTGCAAAAACAGCATTGGACGCTTACCACTATTATTTGCAAGACTGCTTAATCAAAGCAAAAAATGACTGCCGGCAATATTTAACCCCGGCGACTACCCGTTAGCGTGTCGATTCGGAATAAATCTTGCTAACCCTGCCCCAACGATTAGTAATAAAGGAATCATCACTAATGCTGCTTGATACTGATGTAGAGAATAATGCACTACGCCTTTTCCAGCAGCATGACTATTTAGCAAATACAATACTAAACCAATCAAAGGCTGCATCACCGGCGCTGTACCCACACACCACGTATTAACGAAACCAATACTAGTGCTGCGAGTAGTTGGCGTTGCCAACTCATTAGCAATAACAAATGTCACAATATAAGAACTTGAAAACACACCGAGAAAAAACATCGTTACCATAACGATTGATAGAGGCAAATGCGGTAAAAAAATAACAACGCTCATCAACAGTGCCGAAACTAATGCGCAGGTCATTAATAATTGCCTACGCAAAGATGTGCGCATATCCAAATACCCAATAATCGGACTACCCACCGCAACTCCAGCAAAAACCATATTTGCCACAACTGTTGCCATCGTTAGCGACAAATGGTGCTCCACTTGTATAAACGGCACACCCCACAACGCAACAAACACGGTAACAACACTAAAGCTGGCGGCCGAGTAAATCGCATTCACCCATACCACGCGTTTTTTTAGCAGTTTTTTGAAGTCACTGGCAAATGCGCCTTTAGGCGGCACAATAATATTCGTCACATTGGACGGTGCATCACGCACAATGGCCCAGGTCATGCCACCAATCAGTAAGGCAATCACTGCCGCACCTTCCATACAAGCGCGCCAACCAATACCTTGCACCAACACTGCTAATAAAATTCCACCCAATAAACTACCAATCACCCCAGTCGTTTCAACAATCGCCGTCATAATTCCAAAACGTTCAGCAGGAAACCAACGCGCAATTAAATTCATACACCCCACAAAAGCAAATGCAGCACCACCACCCATCAACACTCTTGCCAAAAACGCCAATGATAAATCCTGCGTCATCCCAAACAAGGCACATCCCATCACCACTATCACTGCACCCACACTCAACAATTTACGCGGCCCAAACCGATCCATTAACATCCCCGCGGGGATTTGCAACACCACATAGATATAGTAATAAGCACTGGTTAAAATACCCGCACCCAAAGCCGTCAGCGAAAAACTACGCATCAACCCTTGGACGATTTCACCCGAGCTTAATTGCAGACAAAATTGAAAAAAAACAAAGAACGCCGAAATTGACCAAACCAACCAAGCATATTTATTTTGATAAGTTTTAAGACCCGCGGCACCAGAAGAAAAAACACTCGTTGCAAGCCCACCTCCATCATTAGCAGCACCCGCCTCAACCTCATTTGCACTTCGCATTCAGTTTAGCCCTTCACAGTTAACAACCACCCAAACACCCTGCAAATGTACAAAATAAGCCCAAATACTGTCAATCAAGTTCTCCCAACAATATGACCCAAATCAACTAAGAAAAAGCTAAGGGAGTCAACCACGGACACTTTGAAAAATAAAGTTAATATTCAAGGAATTAAAAAATAAACTGTCCGTGTCGTACACGGACAGTTCAAAATTGGAAAATTATTGTTCAAATTTATTGATAAGGCAGCTATTTTTTATACATTCGCAAACTGTCCGTCAACGACACGGACAGTTTATTTTTTAACTAACTGATTGACAGAGCTATTTTTCAAAGTGTCCGTGGTTGACCCCCTTACATCCTTACATGACGGGTCTTTTTTTGTGATATGCGTAATTCGGACTTCAGCTTTTTTAAAACCTAACTCACCTCCCTTGTAGGGTGTCAAAGCAATATGGTGTGTTTTTGTTGAAATAGTTAATATTTTCTGTTGATCATGATGTGTCATTTTAATGCATTTAATCATGCCGCCACCGCTATCAATCGTGCAAACTAGAAAACCTTTGTTATGGCCTGCTTCATTTTTAAACGTGATCGCGTTTAATAAACAATTACCCGGAACATCGGCTGGATAATTCCAACAACGATGCTGGTAAAAAAGTGGTTTGTGTGAACAAGTGTTACCAACCTTAATAGCACTATGCGCTAAGGCGGTTTGGAAAGAGAGGCTACAACAAATAATCAACAAAGCTAATAATATTCTATACATGTTAATAATATAGCTAACTCAATTAATTACTCAAACTAACAACCTCAGTCAACAC
>CAYXLV010000003.1:0-21041 GCA_964465995.1 uncultured Coxiellaceae bacterium
TAATAGCAAGGGAATTTCGCGCACCATAAGGGCCGAAGGTCCGGCGCGTTCGGTAATTATATTTAAATCTGCAAACTCAGCTTGATAATTTTCCCAAGCTTGCATTTCTTGGCGGTTTAATTCGATGGTGATGGGAACTAATAATTGTTGCGCGGCAATACCATCACGCGCTAGTTCGGTTTTCATTTTTTCATAAATAATGCGCTCATGTGCGGCATGCATATCAACCATCACTAGACCTTGTTCGTTTTGCGCCAAGATATAAATATCGTGTAATTGCGCGATCGCATAGCCTAGCGGATGTGCGTCGGAGGTTGAGTCAGATGGTGCTACAGTAGGCGCTGGTGAATCTGCAACTGCAGCTAAGGTGTCATCATGATCCGCCAATACCGCATAACTTTGCATTTGCGCCGCTACTTGCAGCGGCATGGGTTGTTGGATGCCATGCGTTTTTGGATAGTTAATTGGTTTGGGTGATGCAGGTTGTTCTATTACTGGCGGTACGGGTGTAGTGGCAAGCATGGGTTCATCACCAGGTCGCGCTTGAGTTAACGCATCTTGCACACCACGGCGCACAAAATCATGTACCACACGACTATCACGAAAACGCACTTCGTGTTTTGTGGGATGCACATTGACATCCACTTTGGTGGGGTCAATATCGAGATATAAAATATAAGCCGGGTGACGTCCATGGAATAACACGTCGTGATATGCCTCGCGTGCTGCATGCATCAATACTTTATCGCGTACAAAACGGTGGTTGATATAAAAAAATTGTTGATCACCTTGGCTGCGCGTGTATTTTGGCAATGCAATCCAACCCCACATTGTTAATCCCGCTGCGTGAAATTCAATCGCTAAAGCTTCTTGCATAAAAGCATCACCCATAACCGCTGCAACGCGTTTTTCCTGGGTGGACTTATCTTTGGCGACTGGTAAATTAAAGGCGGCGCGATTATTGTGTTTTAAACTAAAAGCGACATTTAGATGACTGAGTGCTAAGCGTTGTAAGATGGTTTCAATATGTGAAAACTCGGTGCGTTCAGCACGCAAAAATTTACGTCGTGCCGGGGTGTTGTAAAATAAATCACGCACATCAATGGTCGTGCCTTGTGGATGTGCTACTGGTTTTTTAGCTTCTTGAATATGGCCACCTTCGGCTTGCAAACCATAACCTGAATCAGCATCGGCAATAGCGGACGCAATTTGCAAACGTGATACAGCCGCAATACTAGCTAAAGCTTCACCACGAAACCCCA
This sequence comes from uncultured Coxiellaceae bacterium, assembly GCA_964465995.1. Taxonomy (GTDB): domain Bacteria; phylum Pseudomonadota; class Gammaproteobacteria; order Coxiellales; family Coxiellaceae; genus CAYXLV01. The sequence continues at coordinate 1,263 of CAYXLV010000003.1, forward strand.
GGCTGCCGATCGCTTCAAGATCCGCAAAATTTTTAATTTTACTCGTCGCATGACGATCAATCGCAAGCGTTAAATCATCAGGATTAATCCCACTACCATTATCACGAATCCGAATTAATGCTTGACCGCCCTGCTCGATCTCGACTTGAATTTTGGTCGCACCGGCGTCCAGGCTGTTTTCAACGAGTTCTTTTACAACGGATGCAGGACGCTCGATCACTTCACCGGCAGCGATTTGATTGGATAATTGAATATCAAGTGGTTTGATTCTCATAACAGGTGTCTCTTTATTATTAACTGGTGGTTGCTGGTATCACTAACTGCTGACCAACACTTAAGCGGTTACTGGATAACCGATTGGCGCAGCGTAATCGTGTCACTGATGTTTGATAGCGCTGTGCAATTTTAGAGAGTGTATCGCCACGACTCACGATATAACGCTGTTGTTGCTGTCGTGGGTGATGCTTCCAATAGGCTAAATAAGTGTGCCGTGGCGGGTGTTGTTTGAAGTAATTAATAATACCGCGCATCACCGCTGTGGCTAAGGAACGTCGATAACGCGGGCTACGCAAACGTGCTTCTTCGCGTGGGTTGGAAATAAAACCGGATTCTACTAATAGTGATGGAATATCGGGTGACTTTAAAACGACAAATGCGGCTTGTTCAACTCGTCGATGATGCAGACGGGCAATTTTGCTTAAGTAGCGTAATAAATCTTGACCAATTTGTAAGCTGGCTCGAATGGTTGCTGTTTGTTGCAAGTTTAATAAGACCGAGCGTACCAAGTGATTTTTATAATCCGCTAAATCAACGCCGCCCATTAATTCCGATTGATTTTCACGTTTTGCTAACCAACGCGCCGCTTCACTGGTGGCGCCGCGTAAAGATAACGCATAAACCGATGCACCATTGGCACTGTGATTGCGATACGCGTCTGCATGAATCGCAACAAACATATCGGCTTTATATCGTCGCGCAATCGCCAAGCGTTGACGCAAACTAATGTAATAATCGCCGCGTCGTGTTAAGTAGGCTTTAAAACCAGGTTGTTGATTAATAATTTTTTGCAGTGATTTTGAAATGGCTAATACCACTTGTTTTTCATGCAAACCACCGCGGCCGGTTGCTCCGGGATCCTTACCGCCATGACCTGGGTCGATCACGATAATCACTTTGCGCAGTGCCGTTATTTTTTTTGGTTTGCGGATGATGGGTTTGGGTTTGGATGACTGTGCGCTGGCTTGCCAGAGATCGAGAATGAGTCGGTACTGTTGACCGCGCGTTGGTGGAAAAACATTGAGGCGGCGCTTGAGTGGGTATTTTAAATCTAACACTAAGCGTAATGCTTTATTTTTACGATTGCTCCAACGGATGCGTTTAACCGGAGTGCCGGTCAGCAGTAATTGGTTGAGGCGGTGTTTGAGGGTGGCGTTTTGAATATCAATAACAATGCGTGGTGGATGATGGAGGGAAAAAGCGCGATAGTGGATGGGACCGTTTGCAGTGAAAATTAAGCGCCATTGGGTTGGCTTGGCGCTAACTTGTAAACCCGTTAACGTGGTCGCCGCTGCATAAAGTGTTAGCGGCATTAGCAATAAGAAGATACTGAGTAAAAGCTTCTGCATGAAGCTGGACATAAATTAACCCTTTTGCGCGAAAAATGCTCATTTGTAAATAATAAATTGGCGCTATTTTAGCATTTTTTAGGGAGGCGGTTCATCAACTAAAAGATAAAATCGCTGTCATCAATATCGGCAAGGTTAACGCCGGTCAGTTGGATGGTGTCGGTGCCGTTGATGTCAATGATGGTGTCTGAGCCGACTTGGGTGATGCTGTTAAAGTCACCGGTATTGGTTAGTCCATAAGCACTGACATCAATGGTTTCATTTGGGTTGGTGGCGTCGAAATCGGTGATGGTATCGTTGCCGCTATTAAGACCAAATACGAAAGTGTCGTCGCCGCCAGAGCCAGTTAATACATTGTTACCGGTATTACCGGTGATGGTATCGTTCTGATTGGAGCCAATAACGTTTTCAAAATTTAGGAGGAAATCGTCTCCATTGCCTGTGGCAGAACCTGTGTTTAGGTTAACGTTCACTCCAGCCGATGAATTTGCGTAGCTAATAGTGTCTATACCATCACCACCATTTATATTATCGTTTAAATCACCACTAGTAACCGTATCATTCCCATTGCCTGCAATAAAGTTCAGAGAAGCATCGTAACCAACTGGTTGATTGCCAGCGTCTGGTAAAATAACAACATCATTTCCATCAAGCGCCGCATAAGGGTTTGCTGTGTCATCAAACTGCGATTGCGATACATTATTAAAATCCACGGTATCATCTTCATTAGTAAATAAATCATTCGTCACTATCACCGAAGTCGATTGCGTATTACTATTATCCTCTCCATCATTCACCACCACTTCAATATTGCGCACCCCTTCAGTAAAACTTTCATTGGTGTTTTCATAGGTTAGCGACCCTAAAACGGATTGATAATTCGCTAAAGTATCGGAGCCTGTTAACGTCAAAACACCGGTATCACTATCATAAGTCGCTACAATATTCGTACCACTGGTATCAACTGCCAACAATTCATTACCCACATCTTGCAAATTGGTAATACTAATTGTCGCACTGTCTAAATTAGCATCGTCAACATCGGTTAAGGATATTGCGCTATCGGTATCCACTTGCACTGGCGAATCAGCAACACGAAAAACGGCATTGCTGCTAAAGTCACTCAATATGGGCGCGTCATTAATACCGTCAATCGTTACTGTGACTGTTGCAGTACTCGTATCGCCATTACTATCGGTAATTTGATAAGTAAACGTATCAACGGCATCTTGATTGGTGCCTAAATTTTCAAATTGACCATTCGGGTTATAACTAAATGTGCCATCCGCATTTAATGTTAATAACGCACCACTAGATAAGGTAATCTGCATACCAACATCAGCGGCTTCGCCATTCACGGCTGTTACGGCAAAGTTATCTCCAGCACTTTGGCTATCAGCACCACTGCCATTATTATCAAAAACATTCCCTGCCACAGTCGTGGCTTCGTTTGTGGTGATACTGTCATTGTTAGCAGTAACAAAAGGCGTATTGGTTGCTGAGGTATTAGCAGTGGTGCCTGTGCTGCCATAAAAATTAAAGATATTCGTTGTGGTAAGAATCTCAGGAATGCCATCTAACGCTAACGTTTGTGCGTTAGAAAAACTGGTGCTTTGACTAATGACCACTGAGCTTTCAGGTGAATCGATTGTTGCTGCAATGACTTCAGTGTTCCCGCGATCAAATAAACTGTCTTCATTCACTCCCCCTCGTTGCATTCTTGCTTCAAAACTACCCTGCATAGTTACTGCAAGTACCGTGTCCTCAACCGCTCCAGCAATAAAGCTGTCCGCATTGATTTCGCCATCAACCGCTCGTCCTGTTGCCTCAATATCGAGCGCTGCGGCTGCTGGATCGAATCCAGCATCACTATCGGTGAGGGTATTGGTTTGATTTAAGAGAGTGGTAATGGGTTGGTCGGATGGATTGGCTTTGAGAATTTCACTGAGACTGACGGCAAGAAAGGCAAGATAACTGGATTTCCCAGGGGCGCGTTTTTTGCTTTCTTTTTTTGGGTCATGTAGTTCTGCAGACATAATATGGCCTCCTTCCTTGTCAGCTGTCTTTTGATTGTTGTATTTGTACAAGCTCCTTTTGATCAATCGCTATAGTTTTCATACGCATTCTTCACATTGATCAGATTGGTATTTCTTTTAATAGAGTATAGTCAATTCAACTAGGCAGCAACATCCATTGGTAAGTAAAAATAAGGCACTTATGACGTTTTTTAAAAAATAAATAACACACACTGCACACACGCATACATCTAATACTTATTAAGATGCCACACCATGTTGCTGAGAAATGACTCGCGTATCACCTGTTGCAGGTATTTCAATGCGACAAGTTAAGGTGGGTTTTGGTAACACTGATGCCGCTTTTTCTGGCCATTCAAATAATAAAATCGCATCCGCAGTGACATAATCATCTAAACCAATCGCTAATAACTCTTCAGCAGAATGCAACCGATACAAATCAAAATGGTGAATGACTTGCTGCTCAAACGTATAAGTTTCAACCAAGGTATACGTTGGGCTTTTCACAATGCCAGCATAACCGAATGCTCGCAAAAAGCCGCGGGTTAAGGTGGTTTTACCAGCACCTAATTCACCTTTTAAATAAATCACATCGCCAGCTTTGGCTTGCTGCGCGAGCTTTGCACCATACGCTAACATTGCGGCTTCATCAGCAATAGTTGTGTTTGTCATTTTGGATTGACCAACTCACGAATAGGTTGCATTAAATCGGTTGCTAATAGCCCACGTTCACCACCTTGCACAGCAGCACGATCACCCGCTAAAGCATGCACTAACACGCCAGCTGCTGCAGCTTGTGCCAGTGGAAGCTTTTGCGCTAGCAAACCACCAATAACACCGCTTAGCACATCACCCATACCGGCGGTTGCCATACCGGGATTGCCAGCGGGACAAATTTCTAAGCTATGCTCAGTTTTAATTAGAGTACCAACGCCTTTTAGCACAACAACCCCGCCATATTGCTGTTGAATAGCGCCAGCCGCTTTAAAACGATCTGCTTGAATATCGCTATTGCTGCAATCTAATAAACGACTCGCTTCACCAGGATGCGGTGTTAACACCCAATCTGATCTTTTTTGCGGCATTTGACTGAGTAAGTTTAAAGCGTCAGCATCCAGCAACTTGGGCAATGTGGTCGTCAGTACCGTAGTTAATAAAGCTTTCGCCCAATCACTTTTACCTAAGCCTGGGCCAATCACAACAACCGTAGCGCGTTCTAGTAATGGCAATAAATCTTCGCCGTTTGCTACTTGTTGGCACATAATTTCTGGCCGTTGACAATTCACCACTGACACATGCTCTGGACGTGTGGCCACTGTTACCAAACCCGCGCCTGCGCGAAGTGCTGCTTCAGCTGCCATTCTCACAGCGCCGCCCATACCATAATCACCGCCAATCACTAACACATGCCCGTGATCTCCTTTATGCGCATCGCGTGGTCGTTGCGGTAAAAGGTGTTTTAGTGCGCTGTAGTCAAGCAGCTCTACTGTTGGCGTCACTGTGGCAAAAGCGGCAGCAGGTAAATCCAGCGTATCACATGCTACTTGGCCAACTACCGAGGGTCCTTTATGAGTAAACAACCCTTGCTTTAATCCAATAAACGTTAAAGTGATATCGGCCTTGATGGCATCACCTAAAATTTCACCGCTATCGGCGGCTAAACCGGAAGGAATATCGAGTGCTAAAACGGGAAGATGACTTTGGTTGATTTGTTGAATGGTCTCTAAAAAAGGTTGGCGTACCTCGCCTTGCAGGCCTGTTCCAAGTAATGCATCAACAATAACATCACTTTGGGTCAGATCAGCGCTAGTGCTGATTGCCACACCGGCTGCCACACAAGCTTTTGCGGCTGCTAAAGCCGCACCACTTAATGTGGTCAGTGGCGCCAGTGCCACCAGCGTTACTTGCAAGCCATGTTGATAAGCTAAACGTGCCACCACATAGCCATCACCACCATTATTGCCTTTGCCACAAAAAACGGTAATATGCTTGGCATTTGGCCAATGCGTCTGCAATGCAGTAAACGCCGCCTGCCCGGCTAATTGCATTAACTCCTGTTCCGTGTGAATGTGATGTTGGATCGCGTAGGTTTCTAGCTGACGAATTTGCCGATTCTGATAAAGTGCAGTCATATATATAAAGAGTAAAACTCCGCCATGTCTCAATTTGAAGGTACCGATTTTACCCGACTTGCCAAAGACGTCAAAGCCTGGGGAAAAGAACTTGGATTTCAACAAGTTGCCATTACTGATACCGATGTTAGCGATGCTGACCAGCGACTTTCAGCTTGGTTGGCGCAACGCCATCATGGCAGCATGCGCTACCTAGAACAAAACCGCGAACTACGCCGCCACCCTAACCAACTCGTCCCCAATACGCTGCGCATTATTATGGTGCGCATGAATTATTTACCACCCAACGCCCGCATTGCTGCGACCTTGCAAAATAAAGCCTTGGCTTATATTTCACGTTACGCCTTGGGACGTGATTATCATAAAGTTGTGCGCAAGCGTTTAGCCAAACTTGCGCAAAAAATTAAAAATGCGGTGGGTGATTTCAACTACCGCCCGTTTGCTGATAGCGCGCCGGTTTTTGAAAAACCATTAGCGGCTAAGGCCGGTATTGGGTGGATGGGAAAACATACATTGATTTTAAATCGCCAGGCGGGCTCTTGGTTTTTTCTAGGGTGTTTGTATACCGATTTACCGTTACCACTCGATCAACCCGTCACTGATCATTGCGGCAGCTGTCGCGCGTGTTTGGATATTTGTCCAACGCAAGCGATTATTGCACCTTATCAATTGGATGCCAGGCGCTGTATTTCATATTTAACCATAGAAAATAAAGGTGATATTCCTGTTGCATTACGACCACTCATTGGCAATCGAATTTTTGGTTGTGATGATTGCCAAATGATTTGTCCTTGGAATAAATTTGCAAAATTCACAACAGAAACTGATTTTCAACCACGCCACCAACTTGACCATGCACAATTATTTGATTTATTCGCTTGGAGTGAAGCTGAGTTTTTAACCAACACCGCGGGTTCGCCGATTCGGCGTGCAGGTTATATCGGCTGGTTACGCAATATTGCAGTGGCTTTAGGCAATGCGCCCACAAGCTCGGCGATTATTGATGCATTAAGGTCACGCCAAGCGCACGCGTCAAGCTTAGTCCGCGAACACGTTGCCTGGGCGCTCGCACGCCATCAATCGTTACGCTAAATCAAAATCGATTTCGCGATTATCTAAATCAACCCGAGCAACCGTCACCGTAATAGGATCGCCCAAGCGATAAACTTTACCGGCGCGCTTACCGCTGAGTTGCCGATGCGTCGCATCGTAATGGTAGTAATCATTAGTAAGTGCTGTAATATGCAATAAACCTTGCACATAAATATCATCAAGTTCCACAAACACACCAAAACCGGTGACATCAGCAATAATACCCGCAAACGTTTGCCCGACTTTATCCTGCATGTATTCACACTTTAACCAATCCGTTGCATCACGCGTTGCGTTATCTGCGCGGCGTTCTGTCATGCTGCAGTGATTGCCAAGGTTTTCCATATCCGCTTCACTATAAATAAATTGCGCGGGTTTTTTGCGGCGCAATAAATGCTTTAAGGCACGGTGCACTAATAAATCGGGATAGCGGCGAATTGGTGAAGTAAAGTGGCAATAACAGTCATAAGCCAAACCAAAGTGTCCCGCGTTTTCTGGTGTATAAATGGCTTGACGCAAAGAGCGTAACATAATGGTTTGAATAATATGTTTGTCGGGGCGTTGCTGAATACGTTTTAATAAATTGGCATAATCCATAGCACTCGGTTGACTACCGCCACTTAAACGCAAGCCCAATACTTTTAAAAAATCACGCAAAGAATCTAAACGATCTGCCTCGGGGCCTTCATGCACGCGGTATAATGTTTGCATTTTCATTTTATGCAAGTGCTTTGCAACGGTCACATTCGCCAAGAGCATGGCTTCTTCAATTAAACGATGCGCATCATTGCGCACGACAGGGACGATACGATTTATTTTGCGACTGTCATCAAAAATAATTTTGGTTTCGGTTGTTTCAAATTCGATAGCGCCGCGGGTTTTGCGCTCACGCACTAATGTTTTATACAGTTTGTAAATATTTTGCAGTGACGGCATATAAACGGGATCACCTTGGTGTTCTTTTTTTAAGATCTCCGCAACTTCGGTATAGGTTAATCGCGCCTTTGAATGAATAACCGCTTCACTAATATCGTAATCAACCACCTGCCCTTTTTTATCAATATGCATTTCACAAAGCATAACCAAACGATCTTGCTTTGGTTTTAAAGAACATAATTCATTCGATAATGCCTCAGGTAACATTGGAATGACTTCGGCCGGAAAATAAACTGAGTTACCACGCAATTGCGCTTCTTCATCTAGCGCACTATCGGGCATCACATAATGACCCACATCCGCAATCGCTACCATTAAGCGCCAACCTTGATCTTTTAAGGGCTCACAATATACGGCATCATCAAAATCTTTCGCATCATCACCATCGATCGTGACAAAAGCGAACTCACGACAATCACGTCGTTTAGCAATATCAGTTGCGCTAACCGTTGTCGAAAAACTTTGTGCTTGTTCAAGTGCTGCTTTGGGCCAAACAAAGGGAATATCATAAGAACGAATCGCTAATTGCACTTCCATGCCCGGTTTTAAATGATCACCTAAAACTTCAATCACCTTACCTTTGGGTTGACGCTTTGGTTTAGGCTGAGAGGTAATTTTTACCACTACAATTTGCCCATTTTTCGCACCACCGGTGGAGCCTTTTGGAATTAACACGGTTTGCGTGATGGTCTTTTTATCTGGATCAACAAAAGCAACACCATCTTCTTTGCAAAAATGTCCAACAATTTGTTTAGTATTTCTTTCTAAGACTTCAACAATAGTGCCTTCACGTCGGCCACGTTGATCCTCACCGGTCACCCGACATAACACGCGGTCATCACTAAATATTAAACGCATTTGGCGTGCGGCTAAAAAAACAGATTCACCACCATCATCCGGAATTAAAAAACCAAATCCATCACGATGCCCAACCACTCTACCCGACACTAATTCCATACATTTTACTAATGCATAACTACCACGACGATTACGAATAATTTGCCCATCACGTTGCATCGCAATTAAACGACGTCGCATGCCTTCATGCTCTTCCTCAGAAGATAAATCAAATGCTTTTAATAAATGGCGAAAGGTAACGGGTCGAACGACCTCTTCAAGATACTGCATCACTAGTTCACGACTTGGCACAGGGCTTTCATATTTTTGTGCTTCGCGTTTGGCATGCGGGTCTTTTTTACGATATTTTTTGACCAATACAATGTCCTCAATTAACGAATGGATCCCATTATGACGAGTTTCACCTCAAGATGCATCTTTTTTAACGGTGTGCTACTATGGCCCCCGTCATCTTACAAGGAGAATTCTAGATGCGTCTTCCAGCTTTATCTCTTGGCTTAATCACTGTTTGTTTTTCTTCACTTTTTCTAACTGGATGTAATTTATATAACGGCCCCGACCGCACTGCTGATGGTGCAGGTTTAAACACTTGCTTGAAATTGCAACGTGAAATTAATACGGGCTACTATCACCGCGCAGAAGATCGTCGCATGAATCCCGCCACCCGCGCACGCATCATTAAACAATACGACCAATACCGTTGTAATCAAATGTATCATCTTGGCGATTACGAAGGCCCAGCTGATATCATGTCACCAAGCTCCATGCGAAAATAAAAATTTAATCGCCATACCACTTAGGAATGTATTGATCAGCACGCCGTAACTCGCGTTCGTGTTGCCGATAATTCGAATCAAATTTTGCAACCAACGTCCAAAAAGATTTTGAGTGATTAAAGTGTTTGGTATGACACAATTCATGAATTAACACATAGTCCACTAATGCACGCGGTAAAAAAAGCAACTTACAATTTAAACTAATTTCATGTTTTGCTGAACAACTGCCCCATAAGGTGCGTTGAAAACGAAAGCTCACGCGCTTAAAAGGTAATTTGCAGCGTGCGGCTACTGTTTCTAAATAAGTGGTTAAATGAGTTTGCGCTAATTCTTTTAGCCAAGGCTTAAGCGCTTGCGCACACAGTTTAAAATCTTTTACCTTGCCCGCAAAATGCAGCGATGCTGTCTCTTCTTGTAAGGCGACAAACGGCACGCCAGGTATAAAACAATAATGAACTTGCCATTCACGCTCGATTGCAGGTAGCACAATACGAGTTGGACACTCATAGCGTGATGCTGCAATAGCCGTTTGCTCCGGTGCTAATAAACGCGCATGCTTTTCCACCCATTGACGTTTGCTATTTAAAAAAGCCAACGCGGCTTTTTCTGTTTGATGCAGCGGCAGAATAATTTCTAAACCTACGTCAGGCGAAATTTTTAAGCTGATATGCTTAGCACGCTGGCTACGCCGAATAGTATAAGGTGGTGGCCACGCCATGGTTTCAGTTGCTTGCATTAGAGTACGTAAAAAAAGAAGAAAAATAATAAACCGCCGATCAATACTTCAGCCGCCAAAAAGAACATTAGCTGGCGAAACTTTAAGGTATACATCACCGGCACCACAAATAAAGTAAACAACGTCCCAATAGTCATTCCAGATGCAATCACTAAACCAATATCAAAACGGCTAGCAGCACCGGCACCAGTTGCAATTAATAATGGCACCACACCAAAAACCATCGAAAATGTGGTCATTAAAATTGGACGCAAACGAATGGCGGCGGATTTTTTAATGGCCTCAACCGGACTTAAACCCTCGCCTTCCTGAATTTTATTGGCAAATTCCACCATCAAAATCCCGTGCTTACTAATCAAACCAATTAAGGTAATTAAGCCGACTTGCGTATAAATATTAATCGTGCCCAGTCCCCAATTCAGTGGCAACAACGCACCACAAATGGCCATCGGCACACTGGTTAAGATCACCAATGAATCTTTAAAACTTTCAAACTGCGCTGCTAACACTAAGAAAATAAAAATTATCGAGAAAAATAAGGTATACAGCAGCTTATTGCCTTCTTGCACTAATTGGCGAGATTGCCCCGCAAAATTAAATGTGACGCCACTTGGAAATGTGCGTTTAGCTTCTTTGATTAAGTACGAAAGCACATCGTTTAATGTCAGCCCAGGCCGTGCCATTCCAGAAATTGTGGCGGAATTTAATTGTTGAAAATGGCTTAGCGCATTCGGTTGCACGGTATATTTTAAAGTAGCAACGGTGGATAACGGAATAATTTTACCGGTCCCTGTCCTAATATAAATATTTTCGATATTCATTGGCGTGCGGCGAAATTGATCGGCGACTTGTGGAATGACTTTGTAGCTGCGACCTTGCGCATTAAAGCGATTTACATAATTACCACCCAAAGCTGTGGCTAAAGCTTGCGCGATATTTTGCATATCAATACCAAGTTGTTGCGCTTTGCTACGATTAATTTCAATTTCTAAGCGTGGCTTATTATATTTTAAGCCGCCAAATACAAAAATAAATTTACCGCTAGCGCGTGCTTTTTCTAGCAAGTCTTGCATAACTGAATAAAGCACACCAAACGGTGCGGTAGACGTTATCACAAACTGCAGTGGAATCGCATCGCCACCGGTTGGTAGCGCAGGCAGTGGGAAGGTTTGAATTTCCAAGCCTGGGAGTGCTTTAAATTTTTGTTGCAGCACACCGATGACTGCCTTTTGTGACTGGGTGCGTTCATCCCAGGGTTTTAAAATTAAACCGGAAAATGCCTGACTGACACCACTAAAACCATTCACAATAAAATAATCATTGGTTGCTTTAATATTTTTATACACTGGATTAAATTGGTTAGTGAATTTTTCCATGTAATTTAGGCTAGCGGATTGGGGACCTGTAGCAATGGTAAATGCTACTCCTTTATCTTCAACGGGCGCTAATTCGCTTTGGGTGGTGACATATAAAAAGAAACAACTGAGCAAAACCACAAATGCAAAGACGATGGTTGCTGGTTTATATTGGATGGAGTTATTAAGGCGACGCGCGTAAAAGTTTTTCAGGCGTTCAAACTGTTGATCAATAAAATGCACAAAGCGATTCTTGCCAATTTCAGCAGTTAATACTTTGGAGCACATCATTGGGGATAAGGTTAAGGCCACAATGCCTGAAACAATAACGGCACTGGCTAAGGTAAAAGCAAACTCTTTAAATAAAGCACCGGTTAAACCGCCCTGCAAACCAATTGGGGCATATACCGCTGCTAACGTTAAAGTCATTGAGATCACTGGTAAGGCAATTTCACGAGCACCCTTGATGGATGCATCTAGCGGCGACATGCCCTCCTCGATATGGCGATAGATATTTTCAACCACCACGATTGCATCATCCACCACCATCCCGATCGCGAGCACCATGGCTAGCAGTGTTAATAAATTAAATGAATAACCCAAACCCAGCATCAAACCGCAAACACCAATCAGTGATAGCGGAATGGTGACCACCGGGATGGTGACGGTGCGCAGCGATCCCAGGAATAAGAAGATCACAATAATTACAATAATGGCTGCTTCTAGAATGGTTTTTATGACCTCTTTAATCGAAGCGCGGATGTATTTGGTGGCATCATACACGACGCGATAATGCAATGTGGGTGGATATTGTTGAGCGATTTGCGGGAGTAGTTTTTTAATTCGGCCGATGGTACTTAATGGATTTGCAAGTGGTGTTGCAGTGATACCAACGAAGACGGCTTTTTGGCCGTTGAAATATACGGATGAGTCATAGTTTTCTGAACCGAGTTTTACAGTGGCAATATCTCGCAGGCGTACTAGTGCACCATTGGCGCCGCGTTTGATCACCATCTCTTTAAAGCCGGCAACGTTTTGTAAATCGGTTTGCGGGTTGATGGCGATTTCTTTATAGAGACCTTTGGTTTTACCAGCGGTTGCTTGGAAATTATTATTACGCAACGCGCGCGCAACATCATTCGGTGTCACTCCAAAGGCAGCCATACGGCGGGTGTTTAGCCAAATGCGCATTGCAAATTTATTGCCGCCTAAAAGCTGCGCCTCGGCCACGCCATCTACCGTCTCTAATTTTGGTTGGACAACGCGTGAAATGTAATCATTGATTTGTTCGGCCGACATGACCTTGCTGCTAAACGCTATATACATTAAGGCAATTTGTTCGCCGGTTTTTTGTTGGATAACGGGATCTTCAGCTTCTTGTGGCAAGTCACTTTTGGTTTCTTGCACTTTGCTCATAATGTTGGTGAAAGCAACATTGGGGTTAAAACCTAAGCGAATATACGCATTAATAGTGCTAACACCATCGGTGCTGGAGGATGTCATATAATCGATGCCTTCTGCACCGGCGATGTTTTTTTCCAACGGTGTGGTGATAAAGCCTTCGACTAAGCGTGCGGATGCACCTGGATAACCCGTCGTAATAGTGATCACCGTGTTGTACAACTTTGGAAATTGACGTACCGGTAATTCAAAAATTGCACGCAAACCAACAACAAGAATTAATAGACTAATAACGGTTGCGAGTACCGGACGGCGAATAAATAAATCTGTGAATCTGCTTTTTGACACGGGTTACGCCTTTTTTCCTTGCCAGATTTTGTTATTGATAATGACACGACTATTATTTTGCAATTTAATTTGCCCTGAAATAACCACCGTTTCACCAGCTTTGAGGCCTTTCTTAATGACCACGCTATTGTTCTGGCGATCACCGACGGTGACAAAACGTTGCTTGACAATCAAAATCGGTTTGCCGTCTTTGTCTTTGCCTTTTTGTTCGACCACGTAAACTAAGTCGCCGTATAAGTTATAAGTGACTGCTGTTTGTGGAATAACAATGGCATTTTTACGCTGCGGTAAAATGACTTGGACGTTGGCAAATATGCCTGGGTAAAGTTCATTTTTATCGTTTGGCACTTCACCGCGTACTAAAATAGTACGTGTATTGACATCCACTTCAGAGTTAATCGCGTTTACTTGGCCTTTAAATTTTTTATTGGGATAGGCTTCAACGCTTAGCAAAATGGGTTGATTCATGTAGACATCGCGAAGATATTGCTCCGGTAATTCAAAGTCAACATAGAGCGGGTCCATTGATTGCAATGAAGCTAAGGCTTTGCCGGGTGTGACATATTCACCTAAATCAACGTTGCGGATACCAATTTTACCGGTGAATGGTGCTTTGATGTTTTTGTATTGGATGTTTAAACGAGCGGATTGTACTTTTGCTTGCGATTGCAGCATTTTGGCACGTGCTGCATCAAGTTCGCTTTTTGAGGTAGCGCGGCGTTGGTATAACTTTAATTGACGATCATAATTTAATTTATTTAAACGCATTTCTGCGAGGTTATCTTTTAGTGTTTGTTGATAAATACTGTCATCCAGTTGAATGAGTGATTGGCCTTTTTTAACAATTTCGCCAGATTTAAAATAGATGGCAATAATTTGGCCGTTCACACGTGAATTAATATCAACACCATTGATGGCTTTTAAAGTGCCTACCGCTTGTAAACTGGGCTGCCAGTTAGAAGTGCGCGCTTTGATCGCTGCTACGGTGACGGGTGGTGGTCTGTAATTTTGAAAGGCTTTTTTTATGAGGTGTTGTTTAAGGGCAAAAAAGCCAAAGGTGCCGCCAAAAATAACGACTAAGAGAATGATAACGAATGTCATCCGTTTCGACATATAAGCTCTCCGCTAACTGCGCATAAAATTTGGTTAACATACTAGCACCATTCTTATTTTTCCCCAAGATTGAGCTGATCAATTCCGTGTTTTTTACTGACTGGCAATTCCGCCTGATCAATTTATTTACAAACCACTGACAGCCATCCTTTTCTCACCTACAATAGGCGCCACGCCCCGGTGGCACAGCTGGATAGCGCGGTCCCCTCCTAAGGGACAGGTCGCAGGTTCGAATCCTGCCCGGGGCACTTTTAATTTAATCAGCATAAGGAATCACACCATGAGCATCACTGGGCCAACTCGTACTGAATCTGACAGCATGGGCACTATTGAAGTCCCCGCCAATCAATACGGCGGCGCGCAAACGGCGCGATCATTGCATAACTTTAATATTGGTCGTGAAACCATGCCGCCTGAATTAATCCGCGCTCTTGGTGTTCTTAAAAAAGCGGCTGCTTTAACCAATATGGAACTGAATAAACTCTCCACTCAAAAAGGTGAATTAATTTTACAAGCCGCTGATGAGGTAATTAATAATCAGTTGGATGAACATTTTCCATTACGTATTTGGCAAACCGGTAGTGGCACACAAACGAATATGAATACCAATGAAGTGATTTCTAATCGCGCGATTGAAATTGCTGGTGGGGTGATGGGAAGTAAAGATCCGGTGCATCCGAATGATGATGTGAATATGTCGCAATCGTCTAATGATACGTTCCCAACTGCTATGCATATTGCTGCTAGCGAGATGATAGTCAACCGTTTAATTCCTGCTGTCACCACCCTGCGCAATGCATTGGAACAAAAACAAGAAGAATTTAATGACATTGTTAAAATTGGCCGCACGCATTTGCAAGATGCTGTGCCACTTACTTTAGGCCAAGAATTTTCCGGATATGTATCGCAATTAAATGAAGCTTTGGCTGCTGTTAATGATGTATTACCGCATTTATATCGCTTAGCATTAGGCGGCACCGCCGTTGGCACTGGCTTAAATACTCACCCTGAATTTGCCGGCAAAGCCGCCATTCACATTGCTGACTTAACCGGTTTACCCTTTGTTTCTGCTCCTAATAAGTTTTCTGCCCTAGCTGCCAATGATGCCATTGTGTTGGCCAGTGGTGTATTAAAAACTTTAGCGTGTGCATTAATGAAAATCGCCAACGATGTACGCTGGTTAGCCTCAGGCCCACGCTGCGGCATCGGTGAATTAATCTTACCAGCCAACGAACCTGGTTCATCCATCATGCCCGGCAAAGTTAATCCAACACAATGCGAAGCTATGACCATGGTTTGCGTACAAGTCATGGGTAACGATGCCGCCATCGGCTTCGCCGGCTCACAAGGCAACTTCGAACTCAACGTCTACAAACCCGTCATGATCTACAACCTCATCCAGTCCATTTACTTACTAGCCGACAGCTGCATCTCCTTCACCGACCACTGCGTCACCGGCATCAAACCCAACAAACCCAAAATCCAAGAATACGTCCAAAACTCACTCATGCTAGTCACCGCCCTCAACCAAGTCATCGGCTATGACAAAGCCGCCCAAATCGCCAAAAAAGCCTACCACGACGGCTCCAGCCTAAAAGAAGCCTGCCTACAACTCGGCTTCCTAAAACCCGAAGAATTCGACCAAGCCGTCAACCCCACCAACATGACCCACCCCTAACCAAGGGGGTCAACCACGGACAGTTTGAAAAATCAGGTTATTAATCAGATAGTTAAAATTTCAACTGTCCGTGGTTGACCCCCTTACTTATCCAAAACGGATTCGGTAGAGAATCTTGGCAAAGTCACCGGTTGGATTTAAATTTTGTTTAAATTGCTGGTTACTGCATAAGTCCTTAACACCCTGCTGCAAATCATCGCCCTTTTGGAGAAGTTGACTTGCTTCTGAGCGATGATGACGCCATTGGAATAAACCAAATCGCCGATATTGCTCCAGCATGTTTTTGTTATCGCTAGTGGTTTTATGGGAAGCTGCCGATGGGACAAGATACGCCTTTAGGTTACGCTGCGAAATGAATTTGCAAATATGCCAAAATGCCCCCTCCCGATTGAGAGCAACAGCATCATCGTCATTAGCCTCCCAGTTCATACTGTAACGAAGTGTATTATTTTGAGTAAGCTTTTGTGCTTTAGTTTTTATGTCGTCTACGCTTACGTTTGGCGTATTGAAAATATATTGTAGAAACTCTTTTGCTTCAGCAATATGATAAGAATAAAAACCCCTTTTGCAATAAACGACCAGCAAATTAATCACTAATAATATTTCCGTACTTGGTTTTGCCTTATAAGCCTCATTTAGAAAAGGCAACATCACTTGATTAGCAGTTAACTCAGCAGTCAAGATAGTATTGCTACTAGTCTTAATGATATCAATCGGGCGCTCCCCTTTTAGATTCAATATTTTTTCATCAGCATTGTTCGTAATAAGCAAGTGGGGAATCGGTTGGCCACATAGGAGGGAGCGCTCTTTTAATGCTATATGCAGCGGCGTATTACCTTCACCATCTTTAGCATTCACATTAATATCAGCACGTTGCAATTCTTTCTTGATAAAACTGTCCCCAAACAACATACAAGCCAAATGCAGTCTTGTCGTTGCTTTAGCAGGATTTCTCAGCATATGAAAATGAAAATCAGTACTATGTGACAAAATCATTTCCACAACATTGTTTTTATCGTAACGCGAATTGTAATCACTGCCCTCCTCGACAAATACATATTTCTCTAAAAGCAGCTCTGCCACGCTTACGCCATTTTTATTTTTAAGATCCAACCTCAAACCCGCTGCTACTACAGAATTGATAATATTAACCGCCACCAAATCATTTTCTTTAGTATCAATCAGCAAACTATGCAAAACCGTATTATCAGCAGAATCTTGTTCATTAATATTGGCAATCTTAGTAGCAAGTTGCTTAACAATATCAGCCGACTCACTTTCTTTACATGCATAATATAACTGTTGTGGATCAACATGCACATTTCGATTTATTAACAATTTGACGAGTTCAACATGCCCTCTTTCACAAGCCGCATTGAGGCATCCGGTCCACTGAATAAGCTTGGGGTTTTGATCCAACAAGTAACTCGCCGCCTCAATATACCCTTTCTCAAAAACAACCCTAACCCGCTTACAAAAATTATCTTTCTCATCATAAGCCTTAATTCTAACCTTCTGTAGGTAGTATTCAATTAATGGTGTCGCTCCTATTTCCAGCGCAATATCAAATTCATCCTTGCCATCAGCTTCTGCTTTTATGCCCTGCTGAGCACCTTGCTGAATCAATAATTTCACCATAGTCAACTGCTGATTTTTTGTGGCAATCTGCAATAATGGTCTTTGACAGCCCTTGCTATCTGAGTAAGTTTTAGTATGCAGCTTAGGATAATTTTCTAATAAATACTTAGCTAGCTTGATCAAACCATTTTCAAACACAAAACTTATTTTTTCTAACAGCTCAGGAGCTTTATCACAAATTGCTGGATGATTTTGCAAATAGTAGAGAATTAAATCTTCACGGTGATTTTTAAGTGCAAAATCAAATTCATTTTCATTAGAGCTAGTCACTTGGCCTAAAGTAGCGCCATGCTTAAGTAATATTTTCACCATGGTGGCAGTACCAAAACAACTAGCCAAATGGAGGGGAGTTTGCAGTAATCTATCTTTACTATTTACTAGCACTTTTATCTCAGGCAAGGTGACTAGATAATTAAGCATTCCTGCATTAGATTTTTTTGCAGCGAAGTGCAATGGTGTGCCCTCAATATACAGTGTTTTATTACAGCTTTGCTCGGTCTGCAGATAATCAGTAATTGGAGTTTTAATTCGTTGCATTAGTTCAAATAAATAACTCACAACATGGTGCTGCCCATATTCTATTGCCTTATACAGTGATATTTTAATTTTTTCTCGACAAGTACCAAGGTCATTAACTTTATCGATATATAGCTCTAACAAACTCTTGAGTAAATCCAAATATCCATATTGCCCCATATATTCAAAAATTTTTTTTGATAATGCTTTATATGAATATTCCTTACCAAAAAAGATAGACGAATATTCGTCTGGCTTAATGAATATTTTGAGCTTGTTGAAAGCATCATAATTCCCAAATTTAAAAGTGCTCTCCCAACTAGAACTACTTACCTCCAGCGATCTATTTGATACCAATACCTCAATGACTGCCGTATGATTATACCCACAGGCTAAATCAAGTGCCTCTTGGTAATGTTGTGTCAAAAGTTTTGCCTTATTGCCATATGGGAGACCCATAAAGTAGGAAACAGCTTGAGCATTACCATACCTTGCAGCAAAATAAAGCGCATGATCGTTAACACCTTCTTCCTGGACAATTTGAGCAAGCACATAATTTGACTGGCGGCAGATCACAGCTAGGATGAGACGAGAAAAATTATTAATTTTAGTAAATGTATAAGAGGGATAATGCCTATATTTTTCATAAACACGATTAAGGAAGTGATGATCAGCAAAGCCCATCATGATAGGGCTATAAGGCGGAATAATAAATGCTTCATTAGCAAATGAAAATGTATTGGGCTTCAATAGCGCACTGAGAAATTCAGAGTCAGTGAGTTCATCTGCAATTTTTTTAACTTGTGCAAGCTCTTTTGCAACTATTGCCTTTACCAGGCTTACATGCAAATTAGTTGTGTCAGTCACAAAAATATTATAATTCTTGCATTGCTTTTGCCAAAATTGACACTCGTTTTCTAACAACATTGAATGATTTTTAAGGTAGTAGGTTTGGATTTTTTCAAAAAGAAAAGGTTTAGCTTTGGCAAACTGAACTTTAAGCCCACCTTTATCCAAAATATCCATAGCAGTTTGCTCTGTAATAGAAGATAGACGCAGAACCCACCAAAATTTTAGAAAATCATCGGGCGACAAAAACTGACTAATGAGGGGTAGTAAATCAAGCGGAAGCAAGGTGAATACATTATGTTGATCATCATTTCGGTCTGGCATGCGCAAACCCTCAGCTTTGTTAAATTGACGCGGCGCCATCCCTAGTATTTTGGGAATTATGTCAGAAAGTAGCTTTTTATGCTATGAATGGGACAACCACTGATAGTTTAAAAAATCAGGAAATTAATCAGTCGGTTATAAAAAAAATTGTCTGTGTCGAACACCGACAGTTTGAATGCGATCTTCTTTTAAACAGTCGAGATACGGCAACAGACGATGAGGTATTTTTTACAAGCTAACCAGAAAGCATAATTTTTCTGGGTTTGAACTGTCCGTATACGACACGGACAGTTGAATTTTTAACTGGCTGATTAATAGCTTATTTTTTCAAACTGTCCGTGGTTGACCCCCTTACCTATCCAAAAC
>CAYXLV010000004.1:0-20937 GCA_964465995.1 uncultured Coxiellaceae bacterium
CAATGGCAAACAGAAATTGCTGCAATTTATCAGGACTATGAGGTTTACTCGCAAGCCAATGGTGAAGAACAAGCGGTCTTTCACCCGGCCATGGAAACACCCACTAAGCGCTCTGTCAGACTGAGTGAATGGATTGAAGCGTCTCAACTATGCAACACAAATTCCGGAAAGATTTTAGATATTGGCTGTGAAAATGGAGAATTTTTACATCAATTTAATCTGCGCTGGCCAGACTGGGAGCTTTTTGGAAGCAACCTTAGCAATAAACATGAAGCAAAATTAAATGCCATTCCAAACTTTAAAACACTTTTTGTATCCGACACCATACCCGATCAGCAATTTGATTTAGTCTCCTTAATACATACCTTAGAGCACGTCGTCGCTCCAGCAGATATGCTGCAGCAAATACATCGCTCCCTTAGTAAAACTGGATATCTATTTATTCAAGTTCCTAACGTGCAAGCCAATCCCTATGACATCGTTATTGCCGATCACTTATCACACTTTACAACAGCGTCTTTACAAACTTTATTAGCACATACAAATTTTGAAATAGTGAGCCTATCAACCCAGCAAGTTGCAAAAGAAATCTCAATCATTGCCAAACCAATCGATGCAAAGGCAAGTCAACTCTGTCTTGCGACCACTCCGGAGTTACAACAACAGATGGTGTTAAAAAACTTGGAATTGCTCACCACTATTTTGGATGATGTTAACAACCTAGCCAGCAAAGGAGATTTTTTAATGTTTGGAAGCTCTATTTGCGCAAGTTGGCTAGCAGGTTATTTTGCTAATATCACTGGTTTTGTTGATGAAGATAGCAATCGAATTGGCAACAGCCATCTCAATAAACCTATTTATAGTGTAGCGATGGCGCCAAGCGAGCTGCCAATTTATCTACCTCTTCCACCCATGATGGCAAAGGCAATCATCAAAAGACACCCAACTGCAGCGCAGCGTTTTATTATTTCACCCAGCATTGAAGCTTTGGAGGCGGCATGATTACTTATCATCATATCGGAGGACGGAATGGGACTTTTCCTATTCCGGTAAACAATGTGAGTTTTTCCAAAGATGTGCATTTAATTTTATATGATGCTGACTCAAGCTGTTGTGATCAAATTAACCCGTCTCAAACAAACGATTTTTACAAAACCAGTATTTTCCCTTATTGCATAGGCAGCCAAACAAAGCGCAGCACATTCACAATCAACTTTCATCCAACCACAAGCTCGCTCTACAAATTCAATGAAGAATATGCTGATTATACTTTTGTTAACAACCCTATTTATGGAGAATACCGACTTGGTGATGCGTGCCAAGCAATAAAACAAATACCTATTGAATTAATAACATTAGAAGACGCCTTGCAAAAATCCGGCATCCAGCAGATCGATTATCTGTCGATCGATGCACAAGGCGCAGAATTTGACATTATTGCAGGCTCAAAAGAGCTAATTAAGCAACATTGCCTTGGCATACAACTAGAGGTTGAGTTTGCCAAAATTTATCAAGATCAAAAATCATTTTTTGATATCCATCAGCTAATGAGTGAAATGGGGTTTGAGCTAATTAACCTTGATCATTTTGGGCGTTTTGCACCTAACTCCACCCCTATCGGGTTTCGAGGTAAAGAACAACTGCTTTATGCAGAAGCTATTTATATTAAAAAACTTAGCCTCATTGCTAAAGAAAACGATGCGTCCAAAATATACAAGTGGGCTTTATTTAGCCTAATTAATAATAATCTTGGTTGGTGCATTGAAGCATTAAAGTTACTCCAGCACACCCGTATCAAACAAGATGCCTCAACCAATACATTTGCGTATGTCGACTTGCTAAATACGATTTGGTCCTTGTATAAAAAATCAGCCCGGTATCGCCTCCCCTCAATATCAGAACTCTTTTCAACGACTATTTTGCATGGATTTTATGCAGGCATCCCCAACAACGATGCTCAATTTGACCAAGAAAATGCAGACATCAAAAAACATATCTCAAAAGAATACTCCGCTCTAGTTGCCGACATCCAGCAACTGAAAAACGAAAAAGAGTCAGACTTAGAGTTATTGCTCACAACAGCAGGCTTAACGACAGTTGCGAAGAATGTGCAAGAAAATCGAATTAAAGAAGCAAATACTTTTCTGCAGTTAGTCAAATCTGCCAATTCTGCTAATAGCAAACAAGCGCAACAAACACATACTCCGATATGCAACGGCACGAGCACAACCGATGATTAACATCAAAATGCTGAGGAAAAAATTAAAAAAAATTCCTGCGCTATACCACGCTTATCAACGGCTGCGCCAAATTAAAAGATTGATAATAACTCCTGTCCTAAGCCCTCTATCACACTTATACAAGGCTATTCGAAAAACCCTCTCCGATCACTTATCTAACTTATCCCAAAAATTTAAACAAGCCTCTCGCGATTACTTACAAGGCGCCCAAGGTTTAGAGAAAGCTCATACATTAATGCAGCACCAAGACTTGAGCGCCTGCATTGATTTTCTAAAACGAAAATATAAATTTTACAAGCCACCCAGCATAAAATTCATTCTCAGTGCTTGCCAGTACTATCAAGCGCTAGAAAAAAAACAAAGCCTACCTACTGAAGCTACAAACAAAAGACCGCATATTATTCACTTTTGTGTATGGGGCGAAAGCTACATTAGCAAGTTTATTCATTATGTCTTGCCATCATTACTCGCCACAAAAAATCTACCTACTATTAGCCAACAAGTTGCAGTCACTTTACTGATTCACTGTGACTACACCAGCAAACAAAAAATTGAGCAGTCAGCAGTCATCCAAAAAATAAACAACTATGCGCGGCTACAATACAAATGCATGCCAACTCGGCTAATTTCCCACTATCACCACTCCCTGAAAACGAAAATAGTAAAACCGCATCATTTGGCACACCACCTAAAGTACATGTTGCTGGGGATTTTACAAACTGACGCGCTCGCAACTGCGCTGCAAGCAAAAGCATATATTTCATTTTTAATGCCAGATATTATCCTCTCTGAGAGTTTTTTTTCCGATAGTTTTGCCAAAATAGCCGATAAAAAATCGGTATTAACCCTATCCAATTGCATTAATTTCCAAACAGTCTCTAAACATCTTGATCAATACTACGATGATTCAAAGCAACTCACTTTATCAATACCAAATGCCATTTTAGCAGGACTGCAAGTTGACCACTTACACCCTACTGAATACCGACTGATCGTCTCTGAACAGACGGAACACTTTCTGACTTCTGCGCGACTATTATTCAAATCTAAAGACGGACTCGTCATTCGCTCATTTCACTATCACCCTGTACTGTTGGACTGTGGGAAAATAAATCGCAGCATCCAATTTGATTTCAAGCCAATTGATAATACAAGCTTGTTTGACTTGCTCGATGAAAACATTCCATACGCACAACAAATATGGGTTTGTGAGAATACCGCCCATTTAGCAATGATGGCTCTGGCTGATGAGGATATGCCGCCTGCGCCACTCTATGGCAAAAAGCACTACACATATCTGGAGCTTGTGGATTTAGTGAAGCACATGCTAAAAAGCAACACCTCAATGTACGACAACCCACTAAACCAATATTTAGTTTCTCTCAGACACCAATATTTTTCGATAACCCCTACAACACAACATTTAACAATAGATGACCAGACTTTTATTGAAGACCTTTATAAATAACCAACACCAGGCTAATGACCAATGACGACTACAATACAACTAGCAAAAAAGGCCGTATCTGCCATAAGGATGCTAAAGAACTATGCAATGAGAATTCTAAGAAAGGTATTATCCAAACCACTTGCTTGTATCAATCTATGCAAAAGGCTGCTCCTCTCGTACCTTACTGTTGTAGGACGTTACTTAACTGGCGTGGATGCATTAATCACGGCTCCTAAAATAGTTATAGAGGAATCTCTTAGTGCTGCCGTTGCTTTTTTAAAGAAACGATATTTTTTCTACAAGCCAAAACAAGTGCTCTTTTTAATTCAGCTCTATCAGTTTTTACAACAACCCAACCGCCAAATTCAGACCAAACATAATCAAAAACCATGGATTCTACATTTTTGCTGCTGGGGAGAAGCTTATGCCAACAAAGCAAAGCATTACTTATTACCTTCATTGTTAGCTCCTGGCAATTTACCTAGCATTAGCAAGCAGCGAGCATGCTTGTTGCTTATTCATTGCGATACCCTGACCTGGGAAATGCTGAAGCATACAAAAGTGATAGCGACCATCAAAGCTTATGCAGACGTGCAATTTTCAGTCCTACCAAAGCAATTAATTGATTCCTACCACACGTTAGCTAAAAAGAAAAAAATCCCTTTCTTACGCAGACTTTACCGCGACACTCAAAACAGCAAATACATTCTACTAGGTGGTCTACAAACCCAAGCACTCCAGACAGCATTAGGCAATCAATCCTTTATTTCTTTTCTTATGCCCGATGTTTTATTATCAAACGCATTTTTTTCTACTGCTCTTGCAAAAATCACCCATAAAAAAGCTGTCTTAACCACTGCTTTTCGCACATCTTATGAAAAACTTGCTCCACAAATTCATCGCTTTTTTACCGATCAAGATCGAGTAAGGCTTGTGATAGATGCGCAAACATTGGCGGAATTGCAAATAAAATATATTCACCCTAGCGCTTATCGACGCTTAGTTGACACCTCAACACCTAATTTTGCCTCCACTGCACAACTGCTGTTTAAAACAACGCATGGTTTTATAGTGCGTGCCTTCCACTACCATCCAATACTCATTGACGCCAGCCAAATCGATGCAACCGTTCAATTAGATTACTACCCTATTGATAACACTGTGCTTAACCAAATGGTGAGTAACAAGCAACCTTATGACCAGCAGTTATGGATATGCAACGATGCCTCAGAATTAAACTTAATGGAGATGAGTGATAGCCATATTGAGCCTACAACCGTCTTCAGGAAACCACTACAATATGCAGAACTTGTCTCATTGGTTAACGATATGATTCAGAGCGCCCCCAGTGCATTTGACACGCCCCTCAATCGGTATTTTTGCATGACAAGATATAAAGTCGAACAGTTATCTCCCTGTCACGAATCAGCAAACTTTATTGATGACCAATTATTTTTTGCTAATCTCACACCATTTTATCAACCGTCAGCTGATGCTGTCGCAAAAGATCTTCATGTGTGCCAAAGTGGTGAATAAACTCATCCTGTAAGGAAAAGCATTTTAGTTCACGATCAATCTGCTGATCCCATGCAAACGCTTTGACACGCGATCCTAAACCGCCGTGCGGGACATGCTCTTCAATCACAATAACTTTCTTATGGGCTTTAAAAATCTGTGCAAGTCCATCCAAATCGAGTGGCTTAATGGTATGACAAGAAACTATTGATACAGACTGATCCTTTAATTGCTGATCTTTCAATTGAAAGGCTAATTGGATTGCAGGACCGTACACGATGATACAAACATCCGAGCCTCGGCACACATAGCGTAATTTTCCAGGCAGGTAAGGATCAACAGCCTTATCGGTATAAGTCGTCTCACCAGTTTTACCAAGGCGCAAATAAACGGGACCCTGACTTTTTTGAGCGCACCATTGTGTGACATGGTGTGCTTCCAATGGATCGCATGGCGCCAATACAGATAAGTTAGGAATTGCAGAAGCAACTGCTACATCCTCCATAGCATGATGAGTTGATCCTAATACTGAGTAAGTAACGCCGGCGGAGACACCAACAACCGTCACGGGTAAGTTTTGGTAGGCTAAATCCACACGAACAAATTCGAAAGGCCTAAACAGTGCAAAAGTCGCTATTGTATAAGCAAACGTACGCATACCACGCATTGCCATACCTGCTGCCATACCAATCATAATCTGCTCACTCACCCCTACATTGATGAAACGATCAGGGAACTCTTCACGAAATCGAGCCATTGAACCGGCGGCCGAGATATCACCCACCAATAAAGCAAGCCGCTCATCTTGCTTAGCTAACTCATAAAAACTGTCTGCAAATTGATTTCTCATACACATGCCTCCTCTTGCGCGATAGCCAGCTCGTTTAATGCTTGTTGATACTCATCTGGATTGGGTGAGCGATAATGCCAAATCGGCACATCTTCCATATATGAAATGCCTTTGCCTTTTTTCGTTCGACAAACAATAAATAGCGGTCGATTATCTCGCTGCGTTTGAGCTGCCTGGTAAACCGCAGCTGCATCATGTCCATCAACTTCATCCACCTGCCAATTGAAGGCTTTTAATTTATCACCCACGGGATAAAACGCTGGAAACTGAGTACTAAGCTGATCCAAGCTAGTGCGATCATTTAAATCCAACATCACGGTAAGATTATTCAGTCGACAATTTCCAGCCATCATAATGGCCTCCCATGTTGAGCCTTCTTGCAGCTCACCATCAGAAATCACAACATAAGTGTGCGCATCAACACCGCGCAAGCGATTCGCATAGCACATTCCAACTGACAACCCTAAACCGTGGCCTAAGGATCCAGTAGATGCTTCAATGCCTGGAACACCATAGTCTGGATGAGCACCTAAACGCCCACCCGGCAAACAAAAATCACGTATATCATCATCGCTCAAAACACCCAGAGCATGCAGAATAATGTATTGCACAACACAACCGTGGCCTTTTGAAAGAAGAAATGAATCTTTGTAATGACCGGCTTGATCACGACGCATCAAACCATTGTAAATAACATCCACCATTTCTAAACACGAAAAGGTGGGGCCAATATGCAACGCGGGCACTTGTTGCGACAAGGCTAAAACCGCTTTTCGATAATTGATACAACGAATCGCTGCTTGTTGAGTATCAAATGAGTTTGTCATAAATACTTCCATTTGCTGTCAATAATGTGAGGAACGCTTAATTTAGACAAGCGTCCAGTTATAGTCTCCGGTATAACCCGCTTCCTTAAAAAGCTGAATCCAGCCCTCCGGGTAATCATGAAATTCAGCTGTTAGCACCCAATCTTCAAACAGCGCTTTTTGCTCAGGATTATGGTAGCTATCAACTTGCACATAGGCATTACCACCAGAGACACGTTGAATTTCACGTAACGCGACTAATACTTGCTCGCGTGGCAAATTGTGGATGGTATTTAGAGAAATCACGGCTGCAAAGCTATTATCAGGAAAGGGTAAGCGTTCGGCGCTACCTAAGTGTAATCGCCCAATAACTTCTGGCTCACAATGGGTTAACGCATAGTCAGAAATATCAAGCCCAAACGCCTCAAGGCCAGGACAAGCAATCATAAAGTCTTTCACTAAAAATCCTTTTGCACAGCCAACATCCAAGACGCGGTCACCCGGTTTTAGATTAAAATGTTGAATCATATCTTTAGCCACCGGCACCCAACGTCCATCATATCGATAACCGCCATAACCATAGTCGCGCGGACCATCAAAATACATTTCTCCATATTCTTTTGAAATACGAATAACCTCAGGATCTTTTGCGGTTAAGCGTGCTTTAACATTGCGTTTAGTTTGTGGCAGTGCCGTTAATAAATTAATTTCAGACATAATTACACAAGCTCCTTTTCTTGGTTCATTTTATTTTGTGACAAGGTTAAACCTTCATCCAAAGACGTCAATTCAAAATTGGGAAATGCCTTTTTGCAGGCAGTGATATCAAAGGGGCGATAACCATTATGTGGCATCGGACCTGAACGCGGCAAAGTTTGAATGTCTACAGCTTGCTGTGCCAATGCAATCACTTTCATCGCAATCGCTTTAAATGAATGGACTTGCCCCGTGGCAATATTGAGAATACCTTGGCTGCGATGCTGAATAACATTAGCTAGTAACGTCGCGACATCTTCGATATAAACATGGTCGCGCTGCTCCTCACCTTCTCCAAATAATACAATGGGTTTATTGTCATTCACTAAACGACGAAAACGATTTGGTCCATAACCATTGTGTGGGTCATTGGCACCGTATAATAAGCTGGGTCTGAGAATAGCTAGCGGCATATGACTTTCACTACAACTGGTTTGCAGCATCATTTCTCGAGATAAATGCATGATGCCGTGTAAGCTTTGTGGTGCAGTAATCGACCGCTCATTTAGCGGCTGCTCACTGTCTGCGTAAACAGCATCAGAACTAATATAAATGACATGGCTGACGGTTTGTTTTTGTAACGCCGTGCAAATGGCGTGCATAATACGAATGTTTCGATACAACATAGCGGTATTTTTACAGGGCGCCTCTGCCGCAATAACCACCAAGGTATCGCTACTCTTTAATTCTGCAGCAAGTTGATCACCAGCCGCTGCAGTCAAAAAGTCTATTTGTTGACGCGCGATGGGCAAACATTCCACCTGGTCAGTCGCAAGTTTTTGACAAAGTGCACGACCAACAAAACCAGCGGCACCAACCACAACAACCCGTGAAGAATAATGTGGACTTTGTAAATGCTCAAGCATAAGTAAGCTCCTCTAAGTTTGCTTGATTCTCATAATTAACGCCTAATGTATAAACTGAAAATCCAGCTTTAATAAAATCAGCGTGTTCATAAACATGGTGCGGATCAATCAAGACGCGACCTTGCATCTGTGCTAAAAAGTCGTTGACGGTTAGTGCTGCATACGCCGGCCATGGTGTCATCACAATGACAACATCCGCTGCATTAAGTGCTTCAATCGGCGTTGCTGCTGTTACGATATCTGACAATGCATCACCTTTCACTACCGGGTCGTGGGTGATGAGTTTTGCACATGCGGTTTTTTTTAAACTATTGAGTAACTGAAGGGCCGGAGAGTTTTTTATACTATGCGTATTTGCTTTATATGCTAAACCCAATACGGCGATAACCGGCGTTGAGTGTTTAGCTAACACATGGGTTTTCAGACAACGAAAAACCCAGTTTTTATAATATTCACTATCATCTAACCATGTCTTAACTAAATCAGCGTGCACTTGATGTCGTTGTGACTGCTGTAAAATGGTCACCATATCACGCTCTAAGTTTCCACCTGAAATACCAAGCCCTGGATTTAAGTATGCGTACTCTCCAATGCGTTTATCTAAACGCAACGCTGGCACAACTTCTTCCCAATCTGCCCCGATTGCTGCGGCAAGATCAGCTAATGTATTACTCGTCATCACTGAGGCTACCAAATACATATTGATTGAAACTTTAGTGAGCTCGGCACTCTCATAGCGCATAGTCAGAATCGGACAGTTAAATGACTGCAAAAAATGTTGCAAAATCTCTGGTAATTTTTGTGCTGGGTTCGCGCAACCAATAATCAATCGTTCTGGATGACTCGCCCTTTCGATCGCGCGACCAAAAATTAATGTTTCCACTTGATAATACAGCTGGTGCGCAGGAAACTGCATTGATCGCATAAAACCAGGCGCTACTTGTGATAACACAACCACCACTTGCGAGGAGCGCAACCTAGGTTTCAAACATTGTAACGCATCACGAATAGGCGCTAGCTGGCTTTGATTGCTCGAGTCGGTTGGCACGTCTATGGCGACATAAATCAACTCCGCATCAATAAGCTGCTCAAGGCTAGCGGTGAACTGAACGTTAGCCTGCAGCGCTTGCAGCAGTTGCTCGAAATTGGGTTCGTTGATGGGGTAGCATTGCTGTTGCAATTGTTCAATCAAATGTTGATCATGATCATAGCAAATCACCGCATACCCTTTTGCTGCTGCGGCAACTGCTGATACCAAGCCTAAATGGGTCATGCCATAAAAACCAATTTTTACACTTGGCATAGTCTAGTATCCTTAAGTGCTGTATTAGTCAGCTGATTGATTTGATCATAAATCCAAATATCTTTGGCTAAATCGTTGGGGCGATTGGTTTGAATCAGATTTTTAAAGTGTTGGTACTCACAACGCCAGGTTGGATCTTCCTGGACAAAGGTGGTGATTTTTTCTGAGGGACGCCCACTTGGTAAAATACGCTGCCGATGCACTAACTGGCTTGGCCCCCATTTACAAAGTGAATCAATGTGTAGCGAGCCTTTTTCACCAATGATGTCGCAAGTAAATGTATTGCGCCAAGCCAATAAAGACATTTCAAATTCAATTTTGATAGGCGTTGCGCGATTGATAATGACCACATGATCAGGTGCTTTATTTTCATGACATTGCGCATCGATGCATTCATAGTTTGCATCACGCTGCTGAAACCAGTAATCCATAATGTCTAATAAATGCGAGCATAAATCCGGTAGTACCCCACCTCCTTGATCACGCCACAATGATTCCCTAACTAATCTTGCGGTTCCATTGCCATAAAATAAACGACAGCGGTAGAGCTTGCCCAATAAATTTTTTTTCAGTAAATCGTTAACCTGGTGAATATGCGGTTCAAAACGATGATTGTAAGCTGTGTATAAAACGACATCATATTGACGAGCTAACGCTGCTAGCTCAAACAGCTGCTGCCGTTTTGCTACCCATAAGGGTTTTTCAACGAGTACATGCTTTGCATGCGACAGTAAATATTTAATCACGTCATGCTTGGGCTGATCGGGTAAACAAACGAGCGCTGCATCGTAGTCGGTTAGAGGCACCTCTGTGATGTCTTTGTAATCTGCTGCTTCTTTTATGGGGTCGACCGTTGCAATGACGTCTCTACCTGCAACTTGCAGGCGCTTTTTACCCTGCACACCTAAGCCAATAATAATTACTCTCATATTACGCCAACGCATCCTGCGCAACTTTTTCAAAGTTTGGGACGCCAGATGATTCAAAATGTTTTTTTAAGCGAGATAATTTTTTTAGTAACAGGTCTGGCGTGACGGGTTTATTGCCCTCCATTTCACACTCACATGCTGCTGCCATCACACCTAAGATACTGGAAATTAAAGGTCCGAAACCTTTGGCCATCGCTAAACTTGAATAGGCGAGTAATGCATCTCCTGCGCCTACACAGTCAGCAACCTGATCGACAAAACTTGGAATAACATGAAAAGCATCTAGCGCTTCATCTGCTTTTCCGCAGCAAGTTAAAACGCCTTTTTCACCCAGCTTTAAAATGAGTGTTTTACACTTTGCTGCCTCGTATAATGTGGAAGCCAAAGGTCTAACCCCTGAGTCCTGATCTGCTAAGGCAAACCGCGCTTCTCGCTCATTTGGAGTAATAAGATCAAAATTTTCAAACTCTGTAATGTTTCCCCAGCGACTCGCTACCTGACTATCGGCGACTTTAAAAACATTTTTAGGAATGGCATTTAAAATGCCTGCTAATGTGCGCCGATTAAAGATGCCATGACGAAAATCACTGCAAATCACCACGTCACATGTGGTCTGCTTGATACTATCTTCAATCTGCAATAAACAATCATCATTAATGGTTGAATTATCCAGTGTGTCTACTTTCAGCAATCGATAGCCTTCGGCGATGATGGCATTTTTATAGGTTGTTGGACGGTTTTCATCAATAATCGCATTGACCTTAATGCCGCAGTCGTGCAGTGTTTTTAATGCAAACGTTTTTCTTTGGTCATTGCCTAATACTGTGGTAAACACAACTTCTGCACCAGCAGCTTGCAAGTGCTGAGCAACGATGCCAGCCCCACCAACAAAATCCACTTGCGACTCATGTTTGACACTGATAGTAGGCGTTTTGGTTTGGCCACCAATCATGGATGTGTAAGTAAAGCCATCGATAATCGTATCACCGATAACATGCACGCGAATATTGCGAAGCTGAGACAGTGCTTTTTCTAAGTCATTTATCGTTATGTGGTGGAAGTCTAATAAAGTTGCTAATTTTTCATAGCGGATATCGGGTTCATTTAAATTGATCAGTGCCGAGGATGAAAAAACCATATCTCCTGGCGTAAATAAAATTTTACCGCCATATGTGGACAGCGCCTGTTCTTCTTCCGCAGTTTTTGGATGCAAACCACCATCGACATACTCAAAACCCTTTGCAAAAAGATCGGGCTGAAATGTTTCGATAGTATGGAGAGGGCTTGGGTAGTTATCGATAAGCACATAATCCACCATTTCATAAGCTGCCAAGTTGGCTGCACGCAGGTCTTGTGGAATATGTGGGCGGTATTGACCTTTATTAATATGATGATCAGCCGTCAAACTGGCTACTAAGATATCCGCCTTACTTTTTGCGTACAGTAAATGACGCATATGCCCTGGGTGAACCACATCAAAAACACCATGACACATGACGACTTTTTTCTTGCGTGGAAAACGTCCCAGTATGTCGCAAAGTTCTGGCAGTGTTTTTATTTTATGGCGATATTTCTTCAGCAACATCAGCATCTTCCTTTTGCTTATCACTCAAAAATTTAAACCAGGTCGCTGTGGCATTTGCAATTGAGGCCTTATCCCAAAGTGGTGCATCAGACCAATGCTCAATAACAGACATCATCTTGTTAACGCCCTGCTCAAATGAAACCGTAGGCTGCCATGCTAAATCACGTTGAATTTTTGTAATGTCTGCCCACGTACAATCCGGTTCACCCGGCCGCTTAGGTATGTATTCCACATCGCCACCAATTAAATTCACCAATGCATTCACTGACTGCGGGTTGCCTGCTCCCAAGTTCCAAATTTCTCCAACTTTTTCTGATTCTGCCGCTAGCAAAAACGCTTTTGCGACATCGGTCACATAGAGAAAATCTCGCGTTTGGCTGCCATCACCCACTACTGTGAATGGCTGTCCTGCTAATTTTTGTTTGAAAAAGACGCCAAAGACCGCACCGTATGCTCCTGTTGTGCGCACACGAGTGCCGTAAGCGTTAAATATACGAATGGCATTCACTGGTAATCCATATACCTTAAACCAATGGAACACAGATTCTTCGCCCATGTATTTTGATAATGCGTATGGGTATTGAGGGGATATGGGGTGATTTTCTCGCGTTGGCACAGACGCCAAACCGTAACAAGATGATGATGCTGCATATACTAATTTTTTGATCCGTGCCGAACGCGCACACTCTAAAACCTGCACTGTTCCCATAACATTGGTGCGCATATAGTCAATTGGTTTTTCAATAGACGGCACGATGTCACCCACGCCGGCGAAATGAAAAACAAAATCAGCATCTGTAAAAATGTTACAAGGCGCTTGCAGATCGCATATATCCATAACGTCAATCGTTAAGTCTGGGCAGTTGGCGTGATGTTGCAAATTGCGCTGATGCCCACCGCTCAAATTATCTATCACTCGAACACGGTAGCCACTTTCTAGCAGCAAGTCGACCATATGGCTGCCAATAAAACCGGCGCCACCTGTCACTACGGCTACTGATTTTGGCATCGCTAAGCCACTTCCATTGCTTTTATGCTGCGCACGTTAAAGTATCGATTATCGGTAAAACTATTTGGCAATTTATTTTCTCTAAATGCCTGACACAAATCACGCACGGCATCTTCGATTCTATATTTAGGTTCAAAACCTAAGTGCTGTTTTATTTTTTCTGAGTTGATGTGATAAGAGCGGATATCATCGGTTGGCGAGGTCACAATGTCGATTGGGGGTTTTTCAGGGAACTCTTCTGCAACGACTTGCTTAACAATATTTGCAATATCCATTATGGATCTATTTTGATAGCCTGCATTAAACGTTTGTCCTGCGATTTTTTCATCTTCAACCGTTAGTAAAAGCGCATACAAGTCGCACATATCTTTTATATGCAAATTCGGCCGTAGTTGGCTACCACCAAAAACAGTAATTTTGTTATTGTTAACCGCGTGGTTTGTCAGGATATTGACTGAAAGGTCTAAGCGTTGACGCGGTGCATAGCCACAAAGAGTGGCTGGGCGAATCGTCACACAAACAAAGTCTGCACTTTGGTGCTTGAATAGTAACGGCTCACAAAGACCTTTGTATTTGTTGTAGAGTGTTAGTGGGACTAATGGATGCTCTTCGGTCACATCTTTTGCTGAAGATACACCGTAAACAGAGCTGGAGGATGCATAGATAAAGCGTTTTACGCCTGATGCTTTTGCCGCTTGTACCATCGGTTCAAATGCATCTAGATTAATTGAGGTGCTTAGAGCCTCATCGAGTTCGAAACTCGCATCGTTGGAAATACATGCTAAAGAAATAACAGCATCTACGTCTTGCATTGCTGCTTTTAAGCAAGCTGTATCGCGAATATCGCCTTTAATAATGTTGAGATTTGAATTTTGTTTAGGAAGAAAATCGTCACCGAAAAAAAGCGTGTCATAGACCGTGACGCGGTAACCCAGTTCGAGCAATTGTGGTACTAAGCAACTTCCAACATAACCAGCACCACCCGTTACTAAAATATGATCAAAACGGTTATCCATAACACCTTCCTTTTGTTTTGATATTTAATTCCGCAGAGTCTACAGATTGAAAAAACGAATGACAAGAATTTAATGACACTGGCTAACTGTTATTTTATACTGCGCATCTCAATTGGAAAATTATCGCTGGGAATGGAATATAGTGACAAATGATTCAACATCAAAACTCTCAATAAAAATTTTTGCTGATGGTGCAAATTTAGAAAGCCTGTTAAATTATTCAAAAAATAAACATATCAAAGGGTTTACCACCAATCCCACTCTAATGCGTCAAGCTGGTGTTACTGACTACGAAGGATTTGCCAGAACAGTGCTTAAAAGCATAAAAGATCACCCGATATCATTTGAGGTCTTCGCTGACGAACTCGATGCAATGGAAAGACAAGCGCGCCACATTGCCACTTGGGGAAAAAATGTCAATATTAAAATCCCTATCACTAATACACGCGGGGAATTTACTGGGCCAATTATTCAACGCCTATCAAATGATGGCATTATGTTGAACATCACTGCTATCACCACCCACCAACAAGTCGAACAAGTTTGCGAGTGCTTTGCCGATAATATGCCGGGTATTGTTTCCGTGTTTGCTGGCCGAATTGCGGATACGGGCGTAGACCCTGAACCGCATATGCTAAAAGCATTAAACATATTGAGTGCAAAACCGAAACTAGAGCTGCTTTGGGCAAGTCCACGAGAATTGTTTAATATTATTCAAGCTGATCGTATTGGTTGCCACATTATTACGGTTGCACACAACCTTCTTGCAAAGCTACCTCTGCTAGGCAAAGACCTAACGCAATACTCCTTAGAAACTGTGCAAATGTTTGCAAATGATGCAGTGGCTTCTGCGTATGCAATTGATTGCGAAGTCACCGCTTAACAAAGGAAATCGTCGTGAACCATACCAAATTATTTTTTGACCAAGTTAAACAAGTAGCAGAACAAATTGATTTAGCAACCATTGAAACGATTGCTAGTCAGTTTGCTGACATCCGTGAACGAGATGGTCGGCTATTTATTTTAGGTGTGGGCGGTAGTGCCGCTAATGCGAGCCATGCTGTTAATGATTTTCGTAAATTATGCGGTATTGAAACTTATGCACCGACGGATAATGTATCGGAACTGACTGCGCGTACTAATGATGAAGGATGGGAAACCGTATTTGCTGATTGGTTAAAGATTAGCAAATTGAATCAAGATGATGCTATCTTGGTGCTGTCTGTTGGCGGCGGTAATAAAGATAAAAAAGTTAGCGTTAATTTGATACATGCGCTGGATCTAGCCAAGCAAAGAAATGCCAGCATTTTTGGTATTGTCAGTCGTGATGGTGGCTATACAGCAAAAGTTGCTAATGAGGTAATCATTATTCCCACAGTTGATGGCAAGCATGTAACGCCACACGCAGAAGCTTTTCAAGCTGTGGTATGGCACTGCTTAGTGTCCCACCCAAAGCTGCAAATCCAAGCGACTAAATGGTAAACACCGCACAGCCCTGCGCTTTTCTTGACCGCGATGGCGTGATTGTTGTGCCAGAATTTCGTGATGGGCGTTCATATGCACCAACGACGTTAGCTGACTTCGATTACTTTCCTGATACGCTGGCGGCATTAACCCGGCTTAAGCAAGCGGGTTATTTGTTGATTGTTGTGACTAATCAGCCAGATGTTGGTAACGGTATTACATCACGCAGTGTTATTGATAAAATGCACTATCGAATGCAACAAGAACTTCCAATTGATCATATTGAGACGTGTTTTCACGCACAACATGCAAACTGCGGTTGTCGTAAACCTAATTTAGGTCTGTTTATTAATGCATTTAAAAAATTTAATATTGACCAGCAGCGCAGTTTGATTATTGGAGATCGTAGCAGTGATATTACAGCTGGCAAAAAGCTTAATTTGACAACTTTTTTTATTGACTACCAATATAATGAAAGGCTTGATACAACGCCTGATTATACTTGCAAAAATCTGACTGAATGTGCAGGCATCATTGAACGTGATTGTGTGGCCTAATCTTTATGGTTGTGGGTAGCTCGACCCGAGCTTGGTGATAGGCTAACATACCGGCTTTTTGACCCAGGATATTATCATGACACTAAGTTCTCTCACTGCGCTCTCTCCTCTCGATGGTCGTTATGCGGCAAAACTTGAACAGTGCCGGCCTATCTTTAGTGAGTATGGTTTGCTGTATCATCGAGTGCTGGTTGAGATTCGCTGGTTGCAATGTATGGCTAAGCAGCAGGCGATTGGGGAAGTGGCGGCATTAGAAGCAGATGATGCGGCGCTGCTTGAACAAATCATTGCAAATTTTGATGAGCAGGCGGCGCAGACGATTAAAGATATTGAGAAGACTACCAATCATGATGTGAAAGCCGTTGAATATTACATTCGCGATCAACTTGCTAAACAACCTAATCTAAAAAAACTTATTCCATTTATTCATTTTGCTTGTACTTCCGAAGATATTAATAATCTTGCTTATGCGTTAATGCTAAAGCGTGGGCGTGATGAAGTATTATTGCCGGCGATGCAAATGTTAGTTGAACAAATTGAAAAACATGCGACGGCCTATGCGGCTATGCCGATGTTAGCGCGCACGCATGGGCAATCCGCAACGCCAACGACGCTGGGTAAAGAGTTGCGTAATGTGAGTGAGCGTTTGCAGCTGCAAATAAAGGCGCTGCAACAGACAACGCTTTATGGGAAGTTTAATGGTGCTGTTGGGAATTTTAACGCGCATGCGTGTGCTTATCCTGATGCCGATTGGTTGGCGATTAGTGAGCAGTTTGTTACGGATTTGGGATTAACTTGGAATGCGTATACTACGCAAATTGAACCGCATGATTTTATTGCGGAGTTGATGCATGGGCTTATGCGCTTTAATACTATTTTGATTGATTTTGATCGTGATGTATGGAGTTATATCAGTTTGAATTATTTAATTCAGAAAAAACTCGAGCATGAAGTGGGTTCATCTACTATGCCGCATAAAGTGAACCCCATTGATTTTGAAAATTCGGAAGGCAATCTTGGATTGGCTAATGCGTTGGCGGATCATTTTGCGAATAAGTTGCCTATTTCGCGTTGGCAGCGTGATTTAACGGATTCTACTGTGCTGCGTAATTTGGGGATGGTTGTTGGTTATAGTATGTTGGCTTATCAAAGTACTTTGAAAGGTTTATCGAAATTATCCGCTAATGAGACGGCATTAAAACAAGATTTAGATCAGCATTGGGAAGTATTGGCAGAAGCCATTCAGACGGTTATGCGTCGGCATGGCATTGCTGATGCTTATGAGCAGCTCAAGGCATTTACACGTGGTCAGCCGATTGATCAAAAAATGTTGCTAGCGTTTATTGATACGATTGATCTGCCTGAAGCAGCGAAGCAATCGCTTAAAAACTTGCGGCCTGATAATTATCTTGGATTGGCCAAAAAATTAGCAGAACAGGCTTTTTAGGTAAATCAGCATTTGCCCCTAGCCTTTTCTGACGCACGTTCTTATAATGATCAGGCATATCACCAAGCAGTGACACATAAAGGATTATTAATGGGCCTTGGCAACTGGTTAATCACCAAACTTAGTAAATACCTCACCAAGGAATGGCCAAGTGAGCGTTCCTATCTTTGCGACTTTGATCGAATTTGTTATGAAATTAGACCTGCCGATGTATTGTTAATCGAGGGACGCAATCGGGTGAGTCGGGTGATTCAACGTGTCACCCAAAGTCCTTGGAGTCATTCGGCTTTGTATATTGGGCGTTTGCATGATATTGAAGATGCGATGCTGCGCGAAATTGTGCATAAGCATTATAAAGGCCCGATTAATGATCAACTGCTAGTTGAGTCTGTGCTGGGTAAAGGCACGGTTATTACCTCCATCCATCATTATGAAGAAGACCATATTCGTATTTGTCGACCGAGTGGTTTAGCTTATAAAGACGCGCAAAAAGTCATTGCGCATGCGATTAATAATTTGGGCAAGCATTATAATATTCGCCACTTTTTGGATTTAGGGCGCTTTTTGATGGCTAGTCGTTTTGTACCAAGGCGTTTAAAATCAAGCCTTTTTAGTTTAGACCCTGGCCAAGCGACGCAAGATATTTGTTCAGCGATGATTGCACGGGCTTTTGCTTCAATTAATTTTCCAATTTTGCCACTGGTGCGCGAAGACCAAAAACATAAACTAGAAATGATTCACCGCAATCCTAAACTATATACCCCGAGTGATTTTGATTACTCACCTTATTTCAATATTATTAAATACCCACTGTTTCCAGTCACTGCTGAAGCACCTTATCGCACACTGCCTTGGCGTCAGGATCTGGTATCGCACGATGAAGTCGGCGTCACCAAACAACCCGGCAGCCACCCCGATGAAAAAATGTCAGGACGCACCTGCTAATTGTCCCAATTGCTAAGCTAACGTTATGATTTTAAAAGAGCGACATGCTAGGTCGGTCTGGCTGGCGTCTCAT
This sequence comes from uncultured Coxiellaceae bacterium, assembly GCA_964465995.1. GTDB lineage: Bacteria > Pseudomonadota > Gammaproteobacteria > Coxiellales > Coxiellaceae > CAYXLV01. The sequence continues at coordinate 18,812 of CAYXLV010000004.1, forward strand.
TTAAAATTTGTGTCAAAAAATTTTAGCGATAGCTTCTTATATTTGTTGTATGAAATATTTTTTTGTTGTCGGGTTTGGAGCTAAGCTTTATTCACATTTTTTATTTTTAGTGCTAAAGACCGTATCTCGCGTAAAAAATGGGGATGTTCCTCATATTAAACTCATATTGCAGCTGATATTGTCGAGCAACCTCTCACTGGCGTTCGTGGCTGTGATGTCTGGCCTTCTGCCAATGCATGAAAACCGAGCCACGAACGTCAGTGAGAGGTTGCCCAACAATACAAGCTTCGGTTTTAAATTAATACGCAACACCTGACAAGTTGAATTCACAAAAAAAATTCAAATTCTCTTGCATGACTTGTGGGTAATGATTAGGTTCAGCTGCGACATTCAGTCCTAATACAATTTCAACTTGCACTCGGGTTAACCAAGAAAGCGGCCTAGCAATAAATTGAATAGAATGCAGAAAATAACTTTCAGCACTCAAAAATAAATTAAATGAGACGCCAGCCAGACCGACCTAGCATCGTGCTCTTTTAAAATCATAACGTTAGCTTAGCAATTGGGACAATTAGCAGGTGCGTCCTGGTCTACTGGTCTAGTTTTTGGTCTAGGGTGTCTAGGGTTTTTAGGATGGCTTCTAAGTCTTGTTTGCGAATGGTTTGGGTTTCGTAGATGGTGCGGAGGCGGCGGTTCATGGATTCGGTTTGCTTGAAGAGAAGGCGGAGTATTTTTGATGAGCGGATGAAGTAGCGCAGGCTGCGGAGGTTCCAGAGTAGAGTTAAGGTGATGATGACAAGTAGGATTGTGTTGATGAGTTGGAAAGGGATTTGCGACATTTTTGGTGCTCCAGGCGTAATGAGTCGGGTTATTGCTAGTCCATGCTAATGGCAAATTGATGTGGCTGCCGATGGTGGCGGTATCATATCATATAAAAGGTGGATATTAACTTATCTTTATTCAGCAAGTATTAGAGGATATTAGTAAGATAGTGGATTTTTTATTTTTTAATACGAGTATTGGGTAATCAATAACTTATTGAAAGCATTGGCTGTATTATTTGATACCGCCTTAAGGTTGCAGGAAGTGCCAAAACACACCTTAAGATTCTCTTAAGCTGAATGCGTTAATATAAAATAAAAAATTAGCCCTTGAAGCAGCATTTGACAAAGCAGATTATGATAAATATTTTTGAGATTTATAGAGAAATTCAGTGCTTGGAAGCGTATATAAATGATCGCAACTTTTCTAAAAAGGTTGATGAGCAGTTTGTTGTATTTGCTGCGACAGATCCAAAAAAATTACCCACTGATTTAAAAGACTACATTGAAAAACAAATCGAACCGATTGCATCTAACTTTAATTATCAGATGGTTATACAGTATGATATTAAAAATCCAACACCGAACATCACGTTGCCTATTTCCAACATTCACCAAGCAGTTAAGTCAACTGACTTATTCTCCAACAAAAAATTGGTCAAAGACTCTGCCATTCAAAAGATCAAGGAAATTGCCCTTAAAATGGATTCTAATGAGATAGAAGTGTCGATACCAACCACAAAAGGCGACACAACAAGAAGAATTTATTACCTTAAAGATAACAAGGAAAATCCAAAATACTATGCCCACTATAAAACAATTGGCAAAGGAGCTGAAGGCATTGTCAGCCTTGCACAGGATCTTGATACTGGAGAATGGCGTGCCATAAAGCAAAAAAAAGTCCTACTAAATAACGATACTGAGGTTAACAACAATAGAGCGCTTGGGCTAACCCATGCCACTGGTAAAATACGTGGAGCAAATAATGAAATTATTATATTTGATGTTAGGCTCGCTAAAGGCATACCGTGCGAAACTGATAAAATACTTCTCCATGAGGAGGGTCTTTCTCATTATGAGCTACTGCATTTTGCCGAACAATATATTACGGAAGCCTATCAAGAGTTCCAAAAGGGGTACCTGCATCTGGATCATAAACCTAGCAATACGCTGTATGATCGTTTCAGTGGCAAGGTAACGATTGTTGACCATGGTGCTGCTAAAAAAATTAAATCTTTTGAAGAGCCTTATGTTTTAACAGGCTTGCGTGGCACGCCTGGTTATATTGCTCCAGAACTAGTTAAT
>CAYXLV010000005.1:0-20306 GCA_964465995.1 uncultured Coxiellaceae bacterium
ATTCATCACTTGCAACAAGGTCGCATTATTATTTTTGCAGCGGGCACGGGTAATCCGTTGTCGACCACCGATTCTGCAGCCAGTTTACGAGGCATTGAAATTAATGCAGATGTGGTTTTAAAAGCCACCAATGTTGATGGCGTTTATTCTGCCGATCCGCGCAAACATCCTGAAGCCACTATGTATGATCAATTAAGCTTTCAAGAAGCCTTGGAAAAAGAATTGGCGATTATGGATTTAGCCGCATTTTGCCAATGTCGTGATCATAAAGTACCGATTCGGGTATTTAACATTAACAAACCAGGAACGTTGCTGCGCGTTATTTTAGGCGAAAAAGAAGGCACTATCGTTCAGTGAGGATATCAATATGATTAATGAAATTATGAAAGACGCTGAAGAGCGTATGCATAAAAGTATCGACGCGTTACGCACATCTTTAGCCAAGCTGCGCACCGGCCGTGCACATCCTAGTTTGTTAGAGCATATTAAAGTGAGTTATTACGGCACTGATACACCACTGAATCAAGTGGCTAATGTGACGGTAGAAGATGCACGTACGTTGGCGGTAACACCATGGGAAAAAAGTATGGTGCCCGATGTTGAAAAAGCCATTATGACGTCTGACTTAGGTTTAAATCCAACAACGGCGGGGACAGTGATTCGTGTGCCATTGCCTGCATTAACTGAAGAGCGTCGCCGCAGTTTAGCCAAATTGGTGCGTGAAGAAGCTGAAAAAGCGCGAGTGGCGATTCGTAATATTCGCCGTGAAGCCAACAGTGATTTTAAAGAATTAGTGAAATCAAAAGACATCAGTGAAGATGATGAACGTCGCGCTGAAACGCAAATTCAACAATTAACAGATAAATACGTTGCAGAGGTCGAGAAAGTATCGGCAGAAAAAGAAAAAGACTTAATGGAAATCTAAAATGACCAACTCACTGCCAAAACACGTTGCCGTGATTATGGATGGCAATGGCCGTTGGGCGAAGCGGCGTCATTTACCGCGAGTTGCTGGACATCGTGCTGGTGCTAAAGCGGTGCGTCGTGCAGTGGAGTTTGCTGTTGATCATCAGCTTGATGTATTAACCTTATTTGCATTAAGTACCGAAAATAATTTATACCGCCCACCAAAAGAAGTGCAGTTATTAATGACTTTATTTTTGGAGGCACTGCAAAGCAATACAGCAGAGTTACACGAAAATAATGTCAGCATTCGTATTTTGGGTGATCGTTCTGCACTGACCCCGAAACTATTACGCCAAGTGGAATACTCAGAATCGTTAACCAAAGATAATACCGGTTTGAAGCTGGTGATTGCGATTAATTACAGCGGCCGTTGGGATATTACTCAAGCGGCAAAACGTTTAGCCATCGCGGTGGCACAAGGGCAGTTGAGTAGCGATGCTATTAATGAAGATTTGTTACAGCATCACCTGGCGATGCCAGAATTACCTGACCCTGATTTATTAATTCGAACTAGTGGTGAATTGCGCATTAGTAATTTTTTATTGTGGCAATTTGCTTATACCGAATTTTTCTTTACGGATACGTATTGGCCTGATTTTAATGCCGATGTGTTTACTGAAGCGTTGCAATTTTATCAAAGCCGGCAGCGTCGCTTTGGCAAAGTTGCGCAACCCATTGAGCAGCAGCATGCTTAAATATCGCTTACTCACCGCCTTGGTGATTATTCCATTAGTGGTGTTAGCTATTTGGAAATTGCCGCCGTTAGCATTTGCCATTGTGATGGCGGTTGTGGTTGCATTGGCCGCTTGGGAATGGTCGCGCTTAATTGGATTTAGTGATTTATTGATGCGGTTGGCTTACGTTGGCTTTATTTTATTAGGCATTATTGGCGCTGTTTGGTTTGCTGAAATACCATTATTAATCGTCGGTTTTTTGGCGTTACTTTGGTGCACTGTTGCAGTGATTACGTATCAAATCACTGGCAATGCGTGTGGTTTGCAAAAGCCATTTTATCGAACCGCACTTGGTTTTTTTATTTTAGTGCCTTGTTGGACAGGTTTATTGGCGCTGCAATTTAGTCATCAATTAGGGCCGATTTGGGTTTTATATACCTTGGTGATTATTAGCTTTGCAGATACTGGTGCGTATTTTGTGGGTAAAGCCTGTGGCAAACATAAATTAATTGCCAAAGTTAGTCCTAATAAAACTTGGGAAGGTTTGGCGGGTGGTTTGCTTATCGCCATGTTAGCGGCCGCCTTATTAAGCTTTTTATTGCCGATTGATACGCAGCAACGTGTTTATTTATTTTTGCTCGCCATTGTTACACTGTTATTTTCAGTATTAGGTGACTTGGCAATGAGCTTGTTAAAACGCTTAAGTGGCGTGAAAGACAGCGGCAAAATTCTACCGGGGCACGGTGGTATTTTAGATCGCGTGGATAGTGTGATGGCAGGAATTATTGTATTTGCGCTCGGAGCGATAATATTGGGTTTGTAGTATGAAGATAACGATTCTTGGCGCGACGGGTTCAATAGGTCAAAGCACCTTAGCCGTCATTGCACAACAGCTCGAGCAATTTGAAGTTTTTGCATTAACGGCCAATCAAAATTATCAACAATTGTTTGCACAATGTCGGCAATTTCAACCACGTTATGCGGTGATGGTTGATGCAACAGCGGCGGCTGCTTTAAAGGCTGAGTTACAAGCGGCTGCAATTAAAACGGAAGTGTTAGTTGGTGCGCATGCACTGCATGAAGTGGCAGCAGATGCTGAGGTAGATTGTGTGGTTGCAGCGATTGTGGGGGCGGCAGGTTTATTACCGACACTTGCTGCGATTCATGCCAATAAAAAAGTATTGCTTGCAAATAAAGAAGCATTGGTGATGTCAGGTGAGCTGATGACAAAAGCCGTGCAGCGATCTAAAGCTGCATTGATTCCAGTGGACAGTGAGCACAATGCCATTTTTCAATGTTTGCCTACGGGATTTAAAGCTTGTTGTGATCAAGCTAAAGAGGTGGCGAGTGTGGCCTTAACCGCTTCTGGTGGGCCTTTTTTAACAGCGCCTTTATCCAATTTAGCAACCGTGACGCCAGAGCAAGCGATTGCGCATCCGACGTGGAGTATGGGGGCTAAAATTTCCGTTGATTCTGCGACGATGGTGAATAAAGGTTTGGAGGTTATTGAGGCGCATTGGTTATTTAATTTGGCACCATCGCAAATTGATGTGGTGATTCATCCGCAAAGCACAGTTCATTCCGTGGTGAATTATATCGATGGATCAATGTTAGCGCAGTTGGGTGCTTCGGATATGCGAGTGCCGATTGCAAATGCGTTGGCCTGGCCGCAACGAGTGAGCTCCGGAGTTGCGCCGTTAAATCTGGCTACGATTAAATCATTAAGCTTTTTGGAGGTCGATCAACAGCGTTTTCCTGCGCTAAAGTTGGCCTATGCTGCATTGCAAGCCGGCGGGGCAGCGCCTTGTTATTTTAATGCGGCCAATGAAATTGCTGTTGCTGCTTTTTTAAACAAGCAAATTGCTTTTACGCAAATTGTCGCTACGATTGCGCATGTGCTCGATCAATGTCCTGTTCAAAATATGTCAAATTTAGAAAGCGTATTGGCAGCCGATGCATTGGCTCGTCGTTGTGCAAGTGAATATTGTCGCTCTAATTCCGCTCTATTTCTGCAGAAACAGCCGGTAAATTGAAACAATTTAGGGCTATGTGATTCGATTATCATGAGTTATAATTCCGGCCTCACGCGCCGTTGTATGTTCAATAAATAAAGGGATGGCTTAATAATTATGCAATTTAGACGTAAACTTTCTTCGATTTTTCTAGCGCTTTTTCTACTGATTCCTACTCTCGCTTCTGCATTTATCGTTCACCATATTCAAGTGCGTGGCTTACAACGAATTGAAACGGGTACTGTTTTAAATTACATGCCATTTCATGTTGGGCAAAATTATCGTCCAAAGGATGGTCCTATCATTATTAATGCACTGTACGACACCAATTTTTTTAAAAGTGTGAATTTATATCGGCGTGGTAGCACCTTGGTTGTTAAAGTGGTTGAGCGTCCTATTATTGGCTTGTTGACGATTACTGGTAATAAAAAAATTAAAACCAAAAAACTTAAACCGATTTTGAAAAAATTGGGTATTGTCGAAGGCAAGGTTTTTATTCCGTCGAATCTCAATGAAATCCGTGTTGGTTTAAAACAACAATACGACATGTTGGGTTATTACGCGGCGACGGTGTCTACCCAAGTGCAGCGCGAACCACGTAATCGAGTAGCGTTGCGGATTAATATTCATGAAGGCCCAGTGGCCAAAGTGCGCCGCATTACTTTTTCCGGTAACCATGCATTTAGTGATGGCAAATTGCGTGATCAAATGCAGTTAACTACACCGGGTTTATTGACGTGGTACAACCATCGTGATCGTTATTCTAGCGTGCAGTTGACGCGTGATTTAGCGAGTATTCAGCAGTTTTATTATGATCATGGTTATTTGCGTTTTCATGTGGTGTCACAAAAAGTTACGATTACGCCGGATCACAAAGGTGTATTTATTCACATTACGGTGTTTGAAGGTCAGGTTTATCATATATCGGGTTACCGCGTGGCGGGACCGTATGCGCATGATCTGCATATTCAGCAAATCGTGTCGGTGTTAACACCAGGTCAAGTGTTTTCACGCCATACTATTTTGACTATCGATCAAAACATTGCAAATTATTTTGCTAACCAAGGTTATGCTTTTCCGAATGTGAAGGTCGTGCCGCAAATTGATGAGAGTAAACGGACGGTTTATATTATTTTTCAAATCACATCGGGGCGTCGTGTTTATGTAAGACGTGTTATCTTTGTGGGTAATCATCGCACGACAGGGCGCATTTTGCGTATCGAAACCCAGCAAATGGAAGGCAGTGTGTTTTCATTAAAACACGTGAATGAATCTAAGCGTCGTTTAGCGAACTTACCTTACTTAAAAAATATTACCGTGACGCCAGTGCCGGTTGCCGGCAAACCTAATCAGGTGGATTTGGTTTATAACGTGACTGAAGTGCGTGCGGGTCGTGCGAGTGTACAAGGCGGTTATTCGAGTACTGAGAAATTTATTTATGGTGCGAGTCTTACTGAACCTGATTTTATGGGTTCAGGTAAATATGTTGGTTTAAGCTTTATGCGCAGTGGTTACTCGTCTAACTACCAATTCTCTTATGAAAATCCATTTTATACGCCGTATGGTATTAGTCGTGGTTTTACTTTTTACTACAATCATGCGCGCCCGAATCCTAAATTTAATTTAGAACCTTATACGATGGATTCGTATGGCGGTAAGATGGTTTATGGGATTCCGATTTCTACTTACAGCGCGTTTAGTATTGGTGCAGGGATTGATCATATTGCTATTGCTAATCTTCGTGCGACAGCGGCACCGAGTATTTTGCGCTTTCTACAATTTAACCGAACGCCGTTTAATCAATTCAATTTAATCTTAGGTGTGTCACGCTCTACGTTAGATCGTGCTGTTTTTCCACGTCATGGTAGTGTTTTTTCACTCAGTGTGACGACAGGTGTGCCGGTGATTCGTCGTGCAGTTGGTTACTTTAAAGCGACACTTGATGGGCGTTGGTATTATTCCTTTGGTGATAGTGGTTTTATTTTTAATCCGCATGCCACCTTGGGTTATGGCGAAGGTTATGGTCACTCAAGCATTTATCCTTTTTACAATAACTTCTTTGCCGGTGGTATTGAAACCTTGCCTGGTTTTGCACCGAACTCATTGGGTCCAAAAAATACCAATATTGGTAACAGTGTTGCGATTGGTGGTAACGTCGAAATTCTCGGTGGTGTGAATTTAATTATTCCCAATCCGTTTAGTCATAAAATCCGCTTAGCGCTTTTCTTGGATGCTGGTAATATTTTTGCCACACCAGGCAACCGCTTTCAGTATAATGCTCAGCAAGCAGCGGCAGCGCAAACGGCGCTTGGGCGACCAGCGACGCCAATTTTTTATGAAAGTATTGCGTTGAAAAATATGCGGGTATCGACTGGCTTGTTGGTCTCTTGGTTGTCACCGCTTGGCCCAATTGAATTTAGCTTAGGCTATCCGATTGTTTTTCATGGAAGTCGTGGCGATAATCGTGAAATTTTTGGGTTCTCATTCGGTGGTAGCTTATAGAAAGTTAGACCAAATTTGTTGGGTAGCATGCCAGCTTGATGTCCTGTATACTCTTGGGCGTCAGGCCAGCAAACCCAGATAAACAGTTAATAATTAAGGAGAAACTTAAAATGAAAAAAACGTTAATGATTGTTTGTGTAGCATTAACAGCGCTTTGGTCCTTCAGTGCGTTGGCTAATAATCGTATTGGTGTTGTTAACATGCAGAAGTTAATTCAAGATTCACCGCAGGTGAGAGCGTTGGGTCAAAAACTAAAACAAAAATTCTCTTCACGTCGTAATAAAGTCCTAGCAATGAGTAAAGAATTACAAACTTTAATTGCTCAATATCAAAAAAATAAAGCAGTAATGAGTGCAAAAGAACTCCAAGCTTTAAAAACTAAAATCACTACCAAAGAAACTGCACTTCGCACAGCGCAGGTGAAACTACAACAAGAAATGTATCAAGCGCAAAACCAGGCAATGACCCAGTTTGTTAGCAAGTTACGTGGTGTTGTTAAAACTATTGCGAAGAAGAAGAACTTGGATATGGTATTACCACAAAACACAGTGCTGTACTCAGGTAATACAACAGATATTACATCTGATGTTGCAAAGAGTTTGTAATCATTTTTGATTGATGTCTTTTCTAAAAACGCCGTTATGTTTATGTAACGGCGTTTTTGTATGTGAGGTGGGATAATGAAATCATTTTCTTTAGCAGAGTTAGCTGAAATGGTTGGCGCGACAATTAAAGGTCGTGTTGATCTAACCATTAATAAGCTGGCACCGATTGCAACAGCGACGCAGGGTGAACTTTCTTTTGTAGTGAATGCGTCTTATCGCAAAGCCTTAGCTGCCACCAATGCCAGTGCCGTATTAGTTAACGACGCATTACTTGAAAGCTGTCCAACCAGTGTGACAGCGCTTGTGGTTAAAAACCCTGAATTAAGTTTTGCAAAGATTGCGACACATTTTGATCAGCCCGAGACAGCGCCAGTTGGTGTGCACCCCACAGCGGTTATTGCTGATAATGTTGAATTAGCAGCGGGCGTTAGTGTTGGCCCAAAATGCGTGATCGAAGCAGGCGTTAAAGTAGGAGCGAATACCATTATTAAAGCCAATACCTTTGTTGGTGAAAATAGTGTGATTGGGGAAGACGGCTTGGTGCATCCTAATGTTGTGATTTATCGCAATACGCAAATTGGTCATCGCGTCTTAATTCATAGTGGGGTGGTATTAGGTGCTGATGGATTTGGTTTTACGCAAGACAATGGTCAGTGGCGTAAAATTCCGCAATTGGGTCGGGTGATTATTGGTGATGATGTTGAGCTTGGCTCAAATAGTACGATTGATCGTGGTGCTTTAGAAGATACGGTCATTGCTAACGGCGTTAAAATCGATAACTTGGTGCAAATTGGTCATAACGTTGCTATTGGTGATCACTCTATTATTGCCGGTTGTGTTGGTATCGCTGGTAGCACCAAGATCGGTAAATATTGCATGGTAGGTGGCGGTGCTTGTGTGAATGGGCACTTAAACATTACTGATAATGTTATCTTTACGGGCATGGCCGGCGTGCATACCTCTATTAAAGAACCTGGTATTTACTCAAGTTTTCCAATGGTGCAAAAGCATCGTGAATGGGTTCGCAATGGTTTTCGCATGCCAGAACTGGATAAGCTATTTCGCCGTGTTAAAAAATTGGAAGCCGCTGTTGCGACGCAATCAACAGCAGAAACGCAATAACCTTGTTACTGGAGAATTACTCTAATGGAAACTGCAACACAATCAGAAATTGATATTTCAAATATTGATATTAATGAAGTCAAAAAATATTTACCGCATCGTTATCCTTTTTTAATGGTGGATAAAGTGATTGAAGCGGTTCCGGGTGAATCCATTGTGGGAATTAAAAATGTCACGGTGAATGAGCCTTTTTTTATGGGACATTTTCCTGCATCACCTGTATTGCCAGGCGTATTAATGATTGAAGCGCTGGCGCAAGTATCAGGCATTTTAACTTTTGTGACGCTGGGTCGTTATCGCTATGAAGAGGAGCTGTATTATTTAGCAGGCGTTGATAATGCACGCTTTAAGCGCATGGTGGTGCCTGGTGATCAGTTGCGTTTAGAGGTGAACGTTTTAAAAATGCGACGTGATCTTTGGAAGTTAGAAGGTCGTGCACTGGTCGACGGTGAGTTGGCTTGTAGCGCTGAGTTTATGAATGTAAGAGGACGCGACTAATGAACCTTGAGTGCAGTGTGATGGATATTGAGTCACCACAATCAGCGCATGCCGCTTTGATTGATCCGAGTGCCAAAATTGGTCAACAGGTTGAGATTGGTCCATGGTCTGTGATTGGACCTAATGTTGAAATTGGTGATGGGACGAAAATTGGTTCACACGTGGTGATCGCGCGTGATACTAAAATCGGTTGCAACAATCGTATTTATTCATATGCAGCACTGGGTGCTGATCCACAAGATTTAGGTTACAAAGGCGAGCCAACCTTTTTAGAAATTGGTGACGGTAATGTGTTTCGTGAGTTTGTCACGGTCAGCCGCGGTTCGGTGAGCGGTACGGGAACAACACGCATGGGCAATAAAAACTGCATGTTGGCTTACTCGCATGTAGCGCACGATTGTGTGGTGGGTAATGGCGTGTTGTTTGTTAATAACGCGACATTGGCTGGGCATGTGACGGTTGATGATTATGCAACCTTAGGGTCATTTACCGCGGTGCATCAATTTTGTCGTATTGGTTCATACAGTTTCTTAAGTCAGGGCGCTAAGATTACGCGCGATATTTTGCCTTATATGTTAGTCACTGGTGAATCGAGTACGCCGCATGGTTTAAATACGGTAGGTTTACGACGCGCTGGCTTTCCGGTGGATGCGATTCGGGCGTTGAAGAACGCTTATCATATTATTTACCGCCGCCGTTTAAAATTAGCCGAAGTTCGGGCACAATTACAAGAAATGGTAGCGGATGTTCCAGAAATCCAATTAATTTTAGACATGATGGACACCACCAAACGCGGCATCGCCAGACAACCCATTTAAGCAATGTAAAATTGACTAAAGGATTAGAGATGCGTGAGTACTTACAATTATTGCAGCCAATGCGGTGGCTAAAAAATTTATTTGTTGCGCTACCGCTATTGTTTGTGGGCATTTATTCGCAAGATGCTCTGTTCGCTGTTTTTTTCACTTTCGTATTATTTTCTATTGCTTCCGCTTCTGTTTATATCGTCGATGATTTATTTACACGACAACAAGATAAAAAACATCCCACTCGCTGTCATCGTCCGTTGGTTAGCGGCGCTATCTCTAAAAAAGCCGCCTTGGGGTGGGTCTTGCTTTGTTATGTTTTATTGCTAGTTGGTTTTTTCTTTAAGCCGTTAGTGGTGCTGGTTGTGTTGGCTTATATTATTTTAAATTTTGCTTATCACTTGCTGTTAAAGCAGCTGCCGATTGTTGATATTTTTAGTATTGCAGTGAGTTTATTATTGCGCGTTTACGCGGGTACCATCGCCTTGCAAATGTCAATGTCGCCTTGGTTGCTTATTATGATGTTGAGTTTGGCGTTGTTTGTAGCCGCCATTCAGCGTAAACAAGAAATTTTGCGTGCTTACAATAGCGGCATGCTGCAAAGCGAAAAAATGACGATTTATAATGAATTTGTGTTGCGTGGCTTTGCTGAAATGGCGGCTGGCACGACCATTGTGTTATATAGCGTTTATATTCTAATCTCGAATCAAATTATGATTATCTCTATTCCACTGCTGATCTTTGCCATCTTTCGTTATTGGTATGTAGTTGGCATGCAAGATAAATCAGACAGTGCTACAGATGCTTTGTATACGGATATACCTTTATTAATAGTGATTGCCATTTGGGTGGCAATTACATTGTATTTGTCTTTTTGACGAGATAGCGAGGTTTTACAAGGAGAGTATTTTTGCATAACTCAGGCAAGACCAATATTTTTTTAGGCTGGGTCGTCGTTTTTTTTATTTTTGTGATTGCATTATTAATTCAGACAAATATGTATCTGAATTGGCAAGTGTGCCGTTTTTTAGATATTGCACAGCGTATTTTGCAAGGTGATGTGTTTTATCGTGATTTTATAATGACGCAACAGCCGTTGATTGCGTATTTCTACATGCCGTTTGTTTTAGCTGCCGATTGGCTGAAATTTAATATGGATGTAGCGCTACGGTTTTATGTTTGTTTATTTGCATTTGGATCGATTTGGGTCAGTCATTACTTTTTTCAATTATTGTCGCATCGTCACGATAGTATTATTCGCGCTTTATTTTTATCGAGTTTATCTTTTAGTTTGGTGATTTTGCCTGCGCATTATTTTGGCACGATAGAAAATCTAGTAGTGATCTTGTTGATGCCGTATCTTATGTTAAGTGTTTTGCGTCAACAAAAGCAGTCAGTGGCATTTTATCTGGCGGTGCTTGTTGGAGTGGCTGCAGGCTTGGCTTTTGCATTAAAGCCAGTGTATTTGCTTTTCTATGTGATAATTGAAATATATGCTTATTGGCGGGTGCGTCAGTTACGTTATTTAGTGCGCACAGAGTCGTTGGTGATGTGGGGCTTTTTGCTGGTGTATGCAGCGTTAGTGATTAGTTTTTTTCCGCAGTATCTGACAGTGTTGTCGATGTTAATCCATTTTTATTGGCGCGCCGCCGCGAGTGCTTGGCTGCTTTTGCTGCAACAAGGTTTGGTTTTTACTATTCTGATTGTTTTTTTATTTTGGCATGGTTTACGGCAGCGTTTGCATTATCCAAATTTATATCATTTATTGCTGTTAGCTGCGGGTGCATATTTGATGGTGTATTTGTTGATTGGTTATAGCAGTTATCGTGAATTAATCCCCATGTTATCGATGATTACGGTGCTGACTTGTTTATTAATACCGGCATTTGCAGGCAAGCTGGTACAGTTTGGAAAAACGCAGACATGGCAGTATAACGCAAAGTGTGCTTATTTGACTGTGCTGTTGGGTTTATTAATTTATTTTATTCCAATTACGATTGACCGTGGCATTGCTCGTTTTGTGCAAATACGTCATTCACCCTATAGTGCCGTTAATCGTATCACGACGTATATCCAAGTGAATAACTATGCCGGCCCCATTTATTTTTTTGCAACTGAACCAATGACGGCGGCTTTAGTTGTGCATTATGCTGGCATTGATTCTGCCTCACGTTTTGGCAGCATGTGGTTATTGCAAGGCATTGTTGATTACCAAAAACGTCATCCGGGCATTCACTCATCACGCCTTGATGATGCAAAATCATTTTTAATGACTGCCGTTGCAGGTGATTTTGCCCGCGCAGTTCCGAATATTGTTTTTATGCAAAAAAATAGTGGCATTGATTACTTGAAGTTTTTTAAGCAAAATCCAGGTTTTGCGATGTTCTGGAGCGGTTATCATTACCGGCGTACCATTCATAATTACCGAATTTATCTTTGGCGCCGTTGATTAGTATTTCAAATTTTTTACTACCAAAAGCGCTATTCCCTGTGAAAAAAAGGGCGATATTCCTCACATTAAATTTACGCCACAGTGAATATTGTTAGGCAACCTCTCACTGGCGTTCGTGGCTCAGTTGTCATGGTCTTCTGCCAACGCATGACAACTGAGCCACGAACGCTAGTGAGAGGTTGCCCAACAATAAAAGCTTCGTTTTTAAGGTAATAAGCTTTACCCAAAAAGATAAATTTATTAAAAAATCATTGCAATCTTCATGAGTTAATATGCATTACTCAAAAAGATAAATTCATCAAACAATTATTGCAAACCTTTCAGCTAACTTATGAGTAAAGATTGAATTGCATAGTGATAGAGTCTTACAGACGGCAGCTTGAAGTGAATTTAAAAAAAACACGCCTTAGCGTCAGCTAAGGCGTGTTTGTTATTTTGGACTTTGACTGTTAATTATTGCAGCAAAATACTTTGCTAAACAAGCTTTCAGTCTCATCTTCGGCCCCTTCTTTTTTATCCTTTATTAGAGGGCTAGTTTCTTCAGTCTTATTATCCTCAACCATGTCGTGCTGCTTAAAAAGCCTGCTATTGAAATTAGCTTTCTGCTCTTCTTTGCCTGTAGGATTTTTCACTTCAGCTTTGTCCTCAGTGTTTTCAGCTTCAGCTTTCGCTTTCACTTCTTTCTTTAAGTTTTCAATTTCGTCAGCTACTTTAGTCCAAAGTGCTGGAACTTCATGGCTTATTATATAAAGGCGGTCGTAGCCTTCTTCTTCAACAAGCTCCTCATTTTTGCCAAGCTCTTTCTCAACAAATTTCCTAAGAGTTTCAGCGCTACTCTCTTCAGCGCTACTCTCTTTAGGGTCACTCCATTTACCAGCAACTATTAATCTATAATTTACACCTTCATCTGTCGTGATAGTTTCTAATATCAATGCAGATACTACTTTACTATCTTTTAGATACTTTGATTGAGGAGGTGTAGTTTCTCTGATATAGCGTTCATTCTCTAAATGAATACTAGCAAACTCACGCTTGACCACTTTTCCATTGTATTCAAATATGCTTTTATCTGTGTATTCGAATGTCTTGAGAGCCTCGGCAGTAAATTTGTATTCGCTTGAATTATTTTTAGCGATAAAGTTGTAACCCATCTCCTTAAAGCTAGAGAATACCATCTGAAAAAAGCGCGTCATATGTTTGCGCACCCCTGTTTCTTTTGGTACCGTATATTCCTTATTCTCGCTATGATCAATTTTCATATATCCTGTTGAGGGGTCTAAATTTTTATTGTTATACATCATAACTTTTTCACCATTCATTTTAATAAATGGAAGGTTAGCGTTATACGCCTCTTTTGGCATTCCAAAAATATGACTAAAAAAATTCTCATCTAAACGAATGAGCTTAACAAACTTCTTTTCAAACCAGTCTGCAGATCTGGCTTTTCCTGTTTCTATTGTGTTATTAAGGGCAGTCTTAAACCCTTCTTCATAATTGAAATTTGAAGGGAGTATAACGTGGAAAATGGTTGTTTGAGTGATTTTTTTATCATTTTCATTATCTGTATACACTGTTTTAATGACACGAGTTGGGTCGCTATATACTTCGTGAAGCTTTTCAATTTTATCCAGCAGAGCCTCGTGCTCTTTTACGATAGCTTGTTCTACAGCGCCAGATAATTCTTTGAACTCATCTGTCTTTGTATAGAAATCAGCCTTTATGCCAAGAGTCTCAAGTGATTCAAAGCTTTTTTCGCCAAATGTCTTTTTTAGAATTTCCGTTAGTTGCTCGGTCGACAAGTTTTCAAAATTACTGAGTTGCTGTTTTCCATATCGAATTAACTTTCTCAGCGCGTCTGTCTTAATATAGTGTTGTAGTAAACTTTTTTTATCCTTCTTGATTAAGTCAGTAAATTCTTGACCAAAAACTAATTCTAAAAATGGTTTTGCTGCTTCAATTTTTTCCTCGTATGCTGCATTCCATGCCTTTTCAAGCTTTTGGTATGCTGACTGATCTTCCGCCTTTTCAAAAACCTTATCCATCTGATGGAACTCTTCAGTACCTTCAAGCGCAACTGTGTGCAATTCTTTAATCTCATCTTCTGACAGTTTGAGTTTGCCTTTGCCACTCATTTCTTTAGCATAAGCGGTAGCCGAGCTAGTGAAGCCAGAGTATGTATCGCCAAAAGGAATTCTTGCTCCTTTACGTTGACTTTGTCTGTAGAGGTCTGGCACTTCGAAATTGTAACCCATTACCGCATGGCAATGCCCTTCTTTAAATACATAGAACATTGATCCAGCAGCTTTCTGCATAGTTGGCATATTCATTTTCTCCTAAAGAATAGTTATAGAAGCCGGTAGTTTACCGGCCAAAGATTAACATTTTCTTAAACAAACGAAATCACTCAAATAAAAAACAATTCGCATAAAAAATATACAGGCTAGGCTTGGCTAGGGTAAAAATAGTATCTTTTTTTATCAGGTAGTGAGATGGTGAGGGTGGTATTTTGCAATGATGGTGCTAATACACAATGCTATTTTATATCAACTAATCAATAAAATAAGCTATTGACCAGTCAGGGCGGTAGCCAGTGGGCTATATTTTCCACAAAATTGCTGTGATGGATAATTATTGAAAACGAAGATAGATTAGTCATTATGAATAAAAAGCATTGGTCAGTTTGTTTGATTTTTTTGATGAGCTGTATTGGTTATCAAGCCACACTAGCAGTCAAGTCGATTGATATTACGCATAAGCTAAAAAAAGACCAAGCTACTACCACCCATAAATTCAAACCTAAAACATTAAAAATTAATCGGATTATCTACAAAAACCAACAAAACGCATTATTGTTTTTAAAAACGTATGATGCTAAGCGCTATAAAATTCCTGCCAGTTATACAAAGCACCTTAAAAAACAATACTTGCAGCGACACTACTTGCCATGGACTCATCCGTATAAGGTTATCAAGCGCAAAGATATTTATCGTTTGGAAAAAAATATCATCGCGCAATATTTGCAAAAACCCGGATGGGATGAAAATCGTTATCCACATAGCAAAAAATGGATTCAGCAGCTTGCTGATAATATAGATTTAAAAAAATACCCCAATCAAGAAGTCAAAGCGATTGTGATTCATCCCAGTAATTTAAGACTGATGCCTACCATTAAGCCAGACTTTGAAGACGCTCAAATTCCAGGGCAGGGTTACCCATTCGATAATTTCCAAACGTCTCGCTTACGCGCAAACGCCCCGGTCTTTATCGTGCATACCACAAAAGACCGTGCGTGGCATTTAATTATCACGCCAAGCGGTGCTATTGGTTGGGTTGAAAATAAAAGCATTGCTTTAGTTGATAAAGAGTTTGTTAAGAATTGGCGGCGTCAATCTTATGTGGCTCCTGTAAAAGATGGGGTTTCTATTGCTAGCCATGATCAATTTTATTTCTTATCACGCATTGGTGAAATTTATCCGGTGATTAAAAAAGAAAAAAATGGTTACTTAATTCAAGTGGCAGTGAAAAAAAGCGATGGCTATGCCACTTTAAAAATGGTGTTTCTTGATAATCCAGAGATAAAAGCCTGGCCGCTCGCGGCAAGCTCTAAAAATATTGCCACCCTTGCGAATCAATTTTTAGGCACGCCATATGGCTGGGGTGATTTGTATGGCTATCGTGATTGCTCAACCACAACACGCGACTTGTACGCACCGTTTGCTATCTGGCTGCCACGCAACTCAACTTCGCAAGCGAATTCTCTAAAGAGTATTGATTTGAGTAAGCTGGATAATCAAGCTAAGCAAAAACTGATTCGTGAAGACGGGATACCTTTTTTTACATTAATTTGGATGCAAGGGCATATTACGGTTTATGTCGGCCAAAAAAATCATGACGCTTTTATTTTGCATAGTCCATGGGGATTGCATCTTAATAAAAATCCGATCACCCAAAAAGGCGGTCGTGTGGTGATTGGTCGTGCGGTAATTGATCCGATTAACTTAGGGCAGGGCAATTTTCCATTAGCCGATACACGTTTAAATCAGGCGGGTAAATTATTATTTGTAGTGCCAGCAAAACATCTTGAATTAGAAAAGGAGTGATGGCTAATTATGCAGCATGCGCAGCGCTAAAGCGGCTGTTTTATTCGCACAATGTCCATCGCCAAGTTTACTTGGAATGCTATCCAATTTATTTAAAATATTTTGTCGATAGTGATGATCCGTTAAGATCTTAATCGTTTCGTTAGCAATGGCGCTAGGTTTTGCGCGGTACTGCAAAAACTCTTTTGCAACCTGCTCTTGCGCGACAATATTGCATAAACCAATATTTTTAACTTTCACCACTAATTTAGAGAGAAGGTGTGTGAGCTTGCTAAGTTTATAAGTAATCACTAGCGGCACTCTGGATAAAGCGATTTCCAGGGTGACAGTTCCAGACGCGGCAATCGCTGCATCACAAACTTGCAGGATATTGTAAGTGTTGTTTTCAATAATGCGCATTTCAGGGGTTAACCAAGGCTGTAATGTCTCAATCGATAAGCTATTTGCCAGCGGTAAAATAAATTGAGTTTGTGGTAATCGCGCCTGAATGAGGGGCAAAGTATCTCGAATAATCGGCAGCAAGCGCTCAATTTCGGTGCACCGACTTCCAGGAAATAACGCCACAATGGGTTGTGCTGGGTTAAGTTGATATTGTTGATAGAGCTGTTCTTTGCTGGCAGTCTTTTTGACTAGCTGCATTAGTGGATGACCCACAAAGCTAACCGGCATATTTTCTTTTTGGTAAAGCGTTTCTTCAAATTGAAATAGCACGGCCATATGATCAACATACTGTTTAATTTTTTTAATGCGTCCATAATGCCATGCCCAAATTTGTGGGCTGACAAAATACAACACTTTGATGCCCATCGCTTTGGCAATTTTTGCCAGGCGTAAATTAAAACCGGGGAAATCGACTAGGATCACTAAATCAGGCTGGGTGGCGGCCAGGTGGTTTTTAATTTTATTAAATACTCGCCGCAAGGTTTTCAGATGTTTAATAATTTCAATCACACCGACTAAGGCAACTTCATTACCGTCTTGGATAATATTAACCCCAGCTTGTTGCATTAATTGTCCGCCCATGCCAGAGATTAATAAATTCGATTGCTGCTTTAATAAAGCTTGGGTTAAATCCGATGCTAATAAATCACCGGACGCTTCACCGGCACTAATAAAAATATGCGGTGTGGTTGACATGGTTTAAGCCACCTCAGTTGGCGCGGGTTCTAGTGGGTAGCGTTCATTGGTTTGGCGAACGATTTGCGTGATTTTAATGGCAGTTTCAAGGGCGCGTTTACCGTCTTCGCCGGTGACAACGGGTTTTTCATTATTGATAATGCAATTTAAAAAAGATTCAATTTGATCTTTGAGAGCGTCACCTTTTAAAAACCGTTGTTTTTCACGGGTGATTTCGGGGATGCCTGGAAACATTTCCCGGGTGCCTTTGCGATGCACGACTAAGTGTTTGTGATCAAGGTCTAAGCCAATATAACAATCGTGCTGAAAAATGCGCAGTTTGCGTTCAAGCTTTAGACTTACACGACTGGCAGTGACATTGGCGACGCATTGATTAGCAAATTCAATTCGTGCATTTGCAATGTCGATATAAGGTGATAAAACAGAAGCGCCGCTGGCGCGAATATCAGTGATCTCGGATTTAACAATCGACTGAATAATATCAATATCATGGATCATTAAATCCAGCACGACGTTTACATCAATGCCGCGTAATTTAAATGGTGCAAGGCGCAAGGATTCAATAAAGCGCGGTTGGTGTAACACAGGGTCTAATGCTTTGATGGCATTATTAAAACGTTCGAGGTGACCAATTTGCAGGACGGCATTGCTTTTTTTAGCGGTGGCAATAAGATCATCCGCTTGCTCAGCATTGGTGGCAATCGGTTTTTCCATTAAAACGTGCACACCATTTTCTAAAAAAAACTTGCCGACTTCATGATGAAATGGCGTTGGCACGGCAATGCTAACCGCATCAACTTTGCCTAATAAACTTTTATAGTCTTGGACACCTGGCACATTGTATTGTTTAGCAATTTCATTACAGCGTTCCAAGTTGCTATCACAAATGGCGACTAAATTGGATTGTGGTAAGAGTGTATATTTTTCGGCGTGGTAACTACCCAAATAGCCAACACCAATGGCGGCGGTACGAATTTTCTGCATCGGCTTAGTCAATTATCCTTGTGGATCCCAAAAAATTCGCTTATGGTGGCATTTTTTATTTCAGGATTCAAGCGAATACTCGCCGCGCAAAAGGACAATATATGGACCCATCGTATACAGAACTCGTCATGGGGATTGACGAGGTTGGCCGTGGACCGTTGGCTGGTCCAGTAGTGGCCGCTGCGGTGATCTTAGACCCAAATCAACCCATCGAAGGCCTAGCGGATTCAAAAAAGCTCAGTGCCAAAAAGCGCGAAGCGCTCTATGTAGAGATTAAAGCACGCTGCCTTGCCTATGCGCTTGGACGGGCTGAAGTTGCTGAAATTGATGACATTAATATTTTGAATGCTAGCCTTTTGGCCATGCAGCGTGCCGCCGCCGGGATTCAGCTTGCTGCGCAACGCGCCTTGGTCGACGGCAATCGTTGTCCCGAATTAACGTTGCCAGTACAAGCGATTATCGGCGGTGATCAAAAAATAGCCGCCATCAGTGCCGCGTCGATTATTGCCAAGGTTGAGCGTGATGCTGAAATGGTCAATTTTGAATCAACTTATCCAGGTTATGGTTTTGCCAAACACAAAGGCTATGGGACAAAGCAACACCTACAAGCATTGGCCACTTTAGGGGTCACGCCGATCCATCGGCGCAGTTTTGCACCCGTTGCCGCCTGCCTCCAAGCGGATGTATCTAGTGAGCCGATTGCGGTATCATCGTAAAGATCAGCACTGGAGGAAGTCATTTTGAGTAACAAGTTACATTTGTCCGTTTTATGCGGCGGTCAATCAGCTGAACATGAGGTTTCGTTGATGTCTGCCAAGAATATTGTCGCTGCCCTTGATCCCCAAAAATACACCATCACTATCATTTATATCTCTCACGAAGGCCATTTCTATTTAATCCCAGATCATCAATTATTTTTAGAGCACGGTGCGCAAAAATGTTTGCAACAGCATCAAGCCATTCATGTCACGGCGTTGCTGGGCGAAAACCAACATGCGTGGGTAGCATTGCACGATGCCACGCAGCGGTTTGTAGCGGATTGCGTGTTTCCTGTGTTGCATGGCACGTATGGTGAAGATGGTATTATGCAAGGCCTATTGGATTTAATGAATTTACCGTATGTTGGTTCAAATGTTTTAAGCTCAGCTATTTGTATGGAAAAACATATCACGAAACAATTATTACGTGCAGCCGGTTTGCCAACCGGTGATTGGGTGGCGCTAACACCAGCAGATGTTGCAGCGGATACGTATGACGAGGTGACCCGTGCTCTTGGTCAAATCGTCTTTATTAAACCAGTCAGTTTAGGTTCATCGATAGGCATTTCAAAAGTTAAAAACCAAGCCGAATTTGATCAAGCGGTGCGCTTGGCTTTTCAATACGACCAGCAAATTATCATTGAAAAATTTATTCCAGGACGCGAAATTGAAGTCTCCGTATTAGGGAATGAAAACCCAGTCGCATCACTGCCCGGTGAAATTATTACAAAACACGAGTTTTATAGCTTTGATGCAAAGTATGTTGATCCGGAAGGCGCTGAAGCGCAAACGCCGGCTAAGCTTAGTGACGCTGTGGTTAAAGACGTGCAAGCCATGGCTTTGGCTGCGTTTAAAGTGCTGCATTGCAGTGGTATGGCGCGCGTTGATTTTTTTGTTAACGATGACAGTATCATGATTAATGAAGTGAATCCGTTGCCAGGTTTTACCAATATCAGCATGTATCCAAAAAACTGGGAAGCCAGTGGAGTGGCTTATGCGGAATTGCTTGATGATTTAATTGATTTAGCGCTGGTGCGTTATAAGCAAGAGCGAATGGTAACGCGACGCCGACTGGCCGAACTGGATATGTCTTCTCAATTATCATCACCCGCTTCAGAGTAACAATGTCACCATTTATTCATTTAAAAACCCACACCGAATTTTCATTACTCGATGGCATCTTGCGCATTAAACCGATGATAGCGCGTGCCAAAGCACAAGGCATGCCAGCCATTGCGATCACCGATCATATGAATTTATTTGGTTTGGTAAAGTTTTATCGTGCGGCGATTCAAGCGGGCATTAAACCGATTATTGGCGCAGATTTAGTGATCCAAGACGGCGAACAAATTTTTACGGTCACGGCACTTTGTCAAAATGATTTAGGTTATCGTCATTTAACTGAGTTATTGGCAAAAGCCTATATCGAAGGCCAAACCGATGGACAGCCGATGTTGCAATGGTCATGGTTGGCGGATGCGCATGAAGGGTTGCTTATTTTATCGGGTGCGCGGTTTGGTGATATTGGTCAGGCGTTATTGGCAGGGAAAGATGATTTAGCAGAACAATGTTTGCAACGCTGGCACGCTTTATTTGGCGATCGTTTTTATATCGAATGCCATCGCAATAGTCGCGCGCACGAAGAAGAGTCTGGGCAGGCTGCGATTAAGCTTGCCGATCACTATCGCAT
>CAYXLV010000006.1:0-18767 GCA_964465995.1 uncultured Coxiellaceae bacterium
AGATATTATCCATAGACCTATCCCCGGTGCAACATTCCAAACTTACCGGCTGTCCGGCAAAATTCTCCATAAATAACCGCTCTACTTTCTCCTGCGGCGTTTCTTTTAAGATATCTACTATATTACCCATCTTATTCCTCAATCATGTAACGTTTAAACAATGGCAGTTGTAATGCGGTAAACACCAATGTCAGGGTAAACATGCCAAATACCTTAAAATCCACCCAAAAGTCGGTAGAATAGTTCCGCCAGATATATTCATTTAATGCGGCAAGAAAAATAAAATACACCCCCCAGCGCAACGATAATAATCGCCATCCTCGCTCCTGCAAAGTGATAGCCGTTTGTAGCAAATATTTGAGCATCGGGCGATTGAACAGCAGGCCTATCAACAATATTGCCGCAAAAATAAGGTTCAGGATGGTAGGCTTCATCTTGATAAACAGCTCATCATTCAGATAAATACTAAGCCCACCAAATACGGTTACCGCAATTGCTGTCATCAACGGCATCACAGGAAGTGTTTTCTCAAAATGATAGGTCACCATGAGCGCGATGAGCGTCGCCACTACCAACGCACCTGTAGCTTCCATAATACCAAACATGCGATACGTAATAAAAAACACGGCCAAAGGCCCAAGATCGGTTAAAAATTTGAGGGTGGGAGACATAAGGTTAGGTAGAGGTGGTTAAAAAATATTATCAATATTTTCTGTCAGCACGTTTTTTTTCATTTAAATTTAGGAGATTTGTATGCGAGCTGAAAGAACTGATCAAATTTTAAAAACCCTTCAAGCACTGCCAAGAGTATTATCTTTTTTAGTCGTCTCTGGTTTTAAATCAGCCTGCGATGCCGGTGTTGTTTTTCTAACGGTTGAAACCACGATTAAGGTATTGCATAAAGCCATCACTAATGAGGATGAATTCAGCGAGGCAATGGAAGCGGTTGCACTGACGCTGCAAATATCCGCCGTTTTATTATCGCAATCCGTGGTTATTTTATCGAGATATCCAAAAAATTGGGAGCGAGTGCGCCTTTCATATGTGGAGGGTAAGTTCAAAACCATTCAAGAAGAACTCAAAGCCCTAAATTTGCGCCCAGCAATTAAAAACTCATGTTTGATTTTGACAGGCCTAATAGGCTTTTTGATGTGTGGTGGTCGTGGTATTCAAGCCTATGTTGGTATGGATGTCATATTGCAAAAAAAATTAAAGCAAAGTGGTGTGTTGACTGATGTGATCGATGCTTTTGCAGGCATGTCAGTTACTACAACGGCGTTTTGTTTTTACTGGCCAGATATGATGAGTGGCGCCATTAAATGGCTGCAATATTTTGATGAATTAAAGGAAGAGCCAAAGTTTGGTGAAGTGTTTAATACCAATAGCTTGCTGGCTACAACAACTATTTTAAGCTATGCATTTGCCATGCGATTTTTTGTCGAACATTTTTTAAATGAGCATGATGCCGTTATCGAATTACAAATTCTCATGCAGGTGCTATTTTCTTTTTCAGAGGGCGTCTTTACTGGTTTAACTTATGCAGATGGCTTTGTGGAAGGTTGGTTTGATACGTTGTTGCAAACATTAAAAAGTTCGCCATTTGTTGGTGCGTTAGTGGTGGCGGAAGGGTTAACCGCTTTGTTTGGTTATTACACGGTTACTAACGATGAAATGATGACGGAAATATTTGGTGATGCAAGATTATTGCAATGGCTTTTCTTACCGCTATCACTCATGTTAGCAAGCCCAAGTTCATTGGCTTATTCTAATTATGTATTACCACGTGTAAAAGAAGGCCTGGGTTTTTTTACAGATACTATACATAAGGGTCTTAGTTTTTTTGATACAACCCCTCATGTTGAACACTCTGGCTATCTGGAAATTGGCGGGGGTTCTAATTCGGATGAGGAAATTGAAGACCCTGAGCGCAATCCATTGTTAGGTAGTCAATTAAGGATTAATTATACTGAGTAATACGCTAAAATGGCTCGCATTAAAAATAATTACCATTGTCTATAAGGAATCAACAAAATGCATAAAGTTAAACTAGGTGTCAATATTGATCATATTGCCACCATACGCCAAGCGCGCGGTACCGATTACCCAAGTCCAGTCAAAGCCGCAACGTTGGCAGTTGCTGCAGGCGCCGATGGCATTACCCTGCATTTACGTGAAGATCGACGCCACATTCAAGAGCAAGATGTGGCGCAGATGAAACAACATATCCAAGTGCCTATTAATTTGGAAATGGCTGTGACTGAAGCCATGCTGCAAATTGCTGAAAAATATCAACCTGAGCATTGCTGTTTAGTCCCGGAAAAACGTCAAGAATTAACCACCGAAGGTGGTCTCGATATTCTTGCTAATGAAGCACAAATTAAAGTTGCTTGTGCACGACTCGCAAAAGCCAATATTGAAGTATCACTCTTTATTGATCCCGACCACTCACAAATTGATGCTGCCAAGCGTTGCCAAGCACCGGTTATTGAATTGCATACCGGTTGTTATGCGGATGCTACTGACGAGCAAAGCCAACAAGCAGAGTTACAACGCATTATTGATGCTGCCAATTATGCCCATCAATTAGGCTTTACAGTTAATGCAGGACATGGATTGCATTATCAAAACACAGCGGCGATTGCCAATATTCCCGTAATGAATGAATTGAATATCGGCCATAGTATTGTGGCAGAATCACTTTATATTGGCATAACAGAAGCAGTGAAAAAGATGAAGGCTTTACTGCCTTAACTTGCAAAAGGAATCGCCAGTAATTCATATTGCCCATCACTTTGATAACGCAATAGGCTGGCTTGTTCATGCCATGATCCCAGCACAATTCGTTGCGCTGGTTGCTGATTAATCGTTAGCTGATGAATGGCAGGTCGATGCGTGTGACCATGAATCAATTGCGTTGTTTGATGGTCTTGCATTAATTGCACAACGGCATCTGGTGTGACATCCATAATCGTCGGTTGACTGGCTTGATAATGTGCTTGGCTATGCTGGCGAATTTTTTGGGCAATGCGACGGCGTAAACCCAGTGGTAATAATGTGGTAAATAAAAATTGATTTAGTCGACTGTTATAGCGTTGGCGAAATTTTTGATGCTTAAGATCGTGCGTGCATAAACAATCGCCATGCGATAATAAAATCGCTTGCCCATATAAATTAATAACACTCGGGTCAGCCAGCGCTTGCATGCCTGTTGCTTGCAAAAAGCGTTTGCCAATTAAAAAATCACGATTACCAGCCATAAAATAAACAGGCGTCCCGCTTGCGGTTAATTTTTTTAAAGCTTGCATAATTAAGCGATGAAAAGGGGTTAAGTCGTCATCACCAATCCAAAACTCAAAAAAATCACCAAGGATATATAATGCATCCGCGGCCGGTGCTTTAGTTTCCAAAATAGTTAACAGCGCTTGCGTGATCTTGGGTTCAGATTCTTGTAGGTGTAGGTCGGAGATAAATAAAGTATGCGCCATAGTGTTCCGGATTCTAGCATGCTGTTGCGTGCCATCAAAACCCTTTCCCCGTACATCAAAAATTGTCATAATACGGCACTTTTTAGTAATTAATAGAGTCATTTATGCCCACGGATTCCACTAAAACTCGCTTTTGTCCTAGTCCCACTGGTTTATTACATATCGGAAATATCCGAACTGCACTTTTTAATGCGTTATATGCTAAGAGTGTCGGTGGTCAATTTTTGTTGCGAATTGAAGATACGGATCGAGAACGTTCCGATGTTAAATATACGCAAGCGTTATATGAAGATTTGCGTTGGTTAGGCCTTGAGTGGGATGAGGGTCCGCAACATGAAAAAGACGCAGGTCCTTATTTGCAATCTGAACGCCAACCCATTTATGACGAATACTACCATCATCTCGAAGAGCAAAATATTGCTTATCCTTGTTTTTGTAGTGAAGAACAACTTGCACTAACCCGAAAAATCCAACGCTCCCAAGGTAAACCACCACGCTATCCAGGCACTTGCCGTTCGTTAACCGCAGCAGATATTCAAGCAAAATTAGATGCTGGTTTAAAACCAACTTTGCGTTTTCGAGTGCCAGATGATCAAGATATTGTGTTTACTGATCTCGTACGTGGTGAGCAACGTTTTGCGAGCAATGATATTGGCGACTTTATTATTCGACGTGCTGATGGCACATCGCCTTTTATGTTTTGTAATGCCGTTGATGATGCGCTTATGGGAGTGACCCATGCGATGCGCGGTGAAGATCATGTCACTAATACACCGCGTCAATTATTGATTTTAACAGCGTTAGGGTTGCCTTTAATTACTTACGGCCATATTTCATTAATTGTTGCTCCAGATGGCAGCCCTTTATCAAAACGACATGGCAGCCGGAGTATTCAAGTGTTGCGTGAAGAAGGTTATTTGCCGGATGCGATTAATAATTATTTAGCGCGTTTGGGGCATTATTACGGACATGATGATTATTTAAGTTTGGATCAATTAGCAGAACAATTTAAAATTGCGTCACTGAGTAAATCGCCAGCGAAATTTAATATGCAGCAATTGCATTACTGGCAAAAGTTAGCCGTTGAAAATATGGATGCCGCAGCCACTTGGGCATGGCTTGGAAACGATATCCAGCAAATGATTCCTACAGAATATCAAATAGAATTTATGGTCACCGTTAAACCGAATATTGCTTTTCCGAGTGAGGCAAAAGAGTGGGCGACAATTTTATTTAATCCAGGTTTGAGTTTAGCTGACGCAGAGAATGATATTTTAAAACAAGCAGGTCCAGATTATTTTAAAGTGGCAATAGCCGCAATCGATGAGAGTGGAGTGCAACTAGCAGCAATTATTGAGCATCTTAAAAAAGTGCTTGGATTAAAGGGTAAGGCGCTTTACATGCCATTGCGAGTTGCTTTAACGGGTAAGCCACATGGCCCCGAGCTTGCGAATATTCTGAATTTAATCAGTGAGCAAGAAATTCGAAAACGTTTGGAGATGGCGCAATGAGTTTAAAAATCTTTAATAGTTTAACCAAAACAAAAGAAGTATTTACGCCGTTAAGGCCTGGCAAAGTCAGTCTCTATGTTTGTGGTATGACAGTCTATGATTACAATCATATTGGCCATGCAAGATCGTTTATTATTTTTGATATGATCGTGCGCTATTTACGTTTTCGGGGTTTTGAGGTGACGTATGTGCGCAACATTACGGATGTTGACGATAAAATTATTAAGCGTGCCAATGAAGTTGGGGTGACATGTGATGAGCTCACCAAGCGTTTTATCGATGCCATGCACGAAGATGATCAAACTTTACATATTATGCCACCCGATCATGAACCACGCGCCACTCAGTTTATTCCACAAATTATCGAATTAATTCAAGAATTATTAGCGAAAGACTTTGCTTATGTCGCCACCAATGGTGATGTTTGTTTTGATGTGCGTCGGTTTGCGGAGTATGGCAAGTTAACCCACCGTAATATTGATGACTTGGTAGCTGGAGCACGCGTTGAAATTAGCGAAGCAAAACGCGATCCATTGGATTTTATTTTATGGAAAATGGCAAAGCCGAACGAGCCCAAGTGGCAATCGCCTTGGGGTGAAGGTCGACCTGGTTGGCATATTGAATGCTCAGCGATGTCGTCAAATTTATTGGGCCAGCCGTTTGATATTCATGGTGGCGGTTTGGATTTAAAGTTTCCGCATCATGAAAATGAAATTGCGCAGTCAGAAGCAGCTAAAGGCACTGAGTTTGTTAAAACTTGGATGCACGTTGGTTTGTTGCAAGTGGATAAAGAAAAAATGTCAAAATCCCTTGGCAACTTTTTTACGATTCGTGAAGTGTTGGAGCAACATGATCCAGAAGTGTTGCGTTATTTTATGTTTTCGGCGCATTATCGTTCGCCAGTGAATTATGCAAAAGAAACTTTAGATCAGGTGTATGGTGCATTAGATAGTTTATATACCGCATTGCGCGGATTGCCAGAAGCCACGGCTGCAGCACCGTCGCATTATCTCGATAAATTTACGGCGGCAATGGATGATGATTTTAATAGTACTGAAGGCCTGGCCGTTTTATTTGATATGGCGCATGAAATTAATCGTTTGAAAGAGCAAGCGCAATGGCCAGCCGCCGCCGCGTTGGGTGCCAAGCTAAAAGAATTGGGTGCAATTTTCGGTATTTTACAGCTTGAGCCGGATGCTTTTTTACAACGTGCTACCTCGGATAATGAAGCAGCAAATATTAATGCTTTAATCGCAGAGCGACAAACAGCGCGTTTACAAAAACAATGGCAACGTGCTGATGAAATTCGTGATGAATTATTGGCAATGGGCATTGTGATTGAAGATGGTGCGGGCGGTACGAGCTGGCGTCGCGAATCATCAGCGCACGATAAATAGTGAGCATGGTACAAGGTTTAGCATTTTTTCAGCCGTAGACCCCATTAACGTTTGTGATAATCGGCTTTGACCGGTAGCGCCAATGACCATCAAATCAATATCAAAATCTTCGGCCATATTGAGCAGCACGTGGGAAGGTGATCCCCAAGGATAGTGTTGCTCAGTATCCAGATCAGTATAATCAAATTGCTCTAAAAATTTTTTGATCTCGTCAATTTTTTCATTTTTATAATCAAGTTCGAGTTTTTTATATTCTGCATCTTCCATTCCCAGTGGGTTGGAATTTAACATTGGGATGACGCAAACAATGTGTAGCTTTGCATTAAAGCGTCGGCATAGTTCAATGGCTGTTTTAAGCGCATTGGCTGAGATATCTGAGCCATCAATACCGCATACTATTTGTTTAAACTCCGGTTTTTTGCAAAGCCATACACTTTGTTTAGCCATGCGCACGACTTTAGCGGAAGTGGAACCAGTGAGAGCGCTACCTTTGAATTCGGTATTACCACCACCAAGAATAATGACATCAACATCAAGTCGATTGGCTGTTTCAACAGCTATGTTAGCAGCATGCCCGGTTTCAATATGTAAAGCGGTTGGATTGTTACTATTTGTAATTTGTTTTTGCCAAGTTGCTAGACGTTGCCATGCCTCTTTTTCATATAATCCGGAAGAAAGCCAGTTTTTCCAAAATGAAGTGACAACGTGTAATAAGGATAAATCAATAGTGACTTTTGATTTTAAGGTGATTAGTGTTTGCATGGCGGTTTTGGAGGCGTCTTGAAAGTCAGTTAAGAATAATATCTTGAGGCTATCTCGCATTTTATATCCTTATCAATATTAGCGGTTATGATTGGCCATTATACGGTATTTGGGTGAATTGATGCCAGGCTGGCTTGACATCTAGTGAGGGGGCTCATATTGTGCATAGTCAAGGACGATCATTACATAAGGAATATGTCTATGAATCCATCTAAATTGCGTTTTCAGCAAAAGGTCCGCTGGATTATCGCTTTTATTTGTATTGTTGTTGGTCTATTTAGTCTCACCTGGGCAACCGCCCAAAAACCCAGTCTTCAAAAAAAATCGGCACTAAAAACAGCTGCATTGCTGGAAGTTGATGGTGCTATTGGTCCGGCAGTTCAAGATTTTATCCGTCGTGGTGTAAGGCGTGCCATTATGGAAGGTAGCCAAGTCATTATTTTGCAAATTGATACGCCGGGTGGTTTGAGTAAATCCATGCGTGGTATTATTAAAACAATTCTTGCTTCTCCAGTTCCCATTATTAGTTATGTTGCACCTAGTGGCGCGCGTGCTGCGAGCGCAGGTACTTATATTCTGTATGCGAGTCATATCGCGGCAATGGCACCTGGTACTAATTTGGGTGCGGCCACTCCAGTTAGCATGGGTTCTCCTGGTGCAGGAAAAGATAAAAAACCAGAAAAACAAAAATCAGCATCTGAGCTAAAGGCAATCAACGATGCAAAAGCATACATTCGCAGCTTAGCTCAGCTACGTGGTCGTAATGTGAAATGGGCAGAGGAGGCAGTTAGTAAAGGGTCGAGTCTTTCTGCAGCAGAAGCGCTTAAACGGAATGTTATTAATTTTGTTGCTAAAGATATTCCAGATTTATTGGCGCAGGCAAATGGTAAAACGGTAATGGTATTGGGGCAGGCTAAAAAACTAGAGACTGCTAATTTAACCATTAACCGCGTCACACCCGGCTGGCGCTCTAAGTTTTTAGCCGTCATGACCACTCCCAGTGTTGCTTACATTCTATTAATGATCGGTTTTTATGGTTTATTTTTTGAGTTTGCTAGCCCTGGTTTTATTTTGCCGGGTGTGGCAGGCGCTATTTCTTTATTGCTGGCTTTATATGCATTTCAATTGTTACCCATCAGTTATGCTGGACTCGGTTTAATACTTTTAGGCATGGCTTTTATTGTCGCGGAAGTGTTTATGCCAAGTTTTGGAGTACTGGGTATTGGTGGGATTATTAGCTTTGTTGTTGGATCGATAATGTTGCTGCGAGTTGATGCCGCGGCTTTTCATTTGCCGTGGAAATTAATTATTGCGGTCACAGTGATCACGGGTTTATTTTTCTTAATGATGTTGCAATTGGTTTTAAGGTCACGCCGTAGCAAAGTGGTGAGTGGGCGCGAAGGTATGCTTGGTAAAAAAGGTTTGGTGGTTAGGCGAGAAGGTGCGTTGTGGGTCAAGGTTGAGGGTGAATTATGGGGGCTTGCTGACAGTGAGCAGTTTAGTGATGGTGATCGCGTTGAGGTGGTGCAGATTGAAGGTTTAACCCTTACGGTAAAGAAATAATCATTTAAATAAGGAGTCAATGATGTCAATTGTTTTATATGTGGTAATCGCATTAGTATTAATTTTTTTATTTTCCGCAATTAATATTTTAATGGAATATGAGCGCGGCGTGATTTTTACTTTAGGGCGTTTTTGGAAAGTCAAAGGCCCGGGTTTAATTATTGTAGTGCCTATAATTCAGCGGATTGCTCGAGTCTCTTTGCGTACAATTGTGATGGATGTGCCAAGCCAAGATGTAATTTCTAAAGATAACGTGTCGGTGCGAGTTAATGCGGTGGTGTATTTTCGTGTCGTCGATTCTGAAAAAGCAATTATTCAAGTCGAAGATTACTATGAAGCAACCAGTCAGCTTGCACAAACAACCCTACGTTCCGTATTAGGTCAACACGATCTTGATCAAATGCTAGCTGAACGCGATAAACTGAACGCTGATTTACAAGCTATTTTGGATAATGCTACCGATGCGTGGGGTATTAAAGTGAGCACCGTCGAAATCAAACACGTTGATCTGGATGAAAGCATGATCCGTGCGATCGCCCGCCAAGCCGAAGCAGAGCGTGAACGCCGCGCGAAAGTGATCAATGCCGAAGGTGAATTTCAAGCTGCTGATAAACTGCAACAAGCCGCTGCGGTTCTCACCCAACAACCCGCCGCCATTCAATTGCGTTATCTACAAACCTTAATTGATATCGCTGGCGACAAAACCTCTACCATCATGTTCCCACTGCCACTCGACCTTATTACAGGTCTCATGAAAAAACTAGAAAATTAAATCAAAGTCAGCAACCACGGATAATTGCTCCGTGGTTGCGACACGGGATTTTGATCTTTAGACTTTCGCTATGTCTTTTTGGGTTAAACAATCTGGCTTTAGTTTGTTTGAGATACTAGTCGCTTGGTTTATTGCAATGGTCGTGTTGTTAGGGCTGCTAAAAGTGCAAGTGTTTGCTTTGCAAAGTGCTTATTCTAATTATTGGCAAAGTATGGCGGTGATTCAGATGAGTAATTTTATTGAGCGTTTGCATGCTAATAGCACCAGTGCTTTTCGTGAGCGAGATTTTTTGCAGTGGAATAAACGTAATCGTGAGGTGTTGCCGCAAGGCGTTGGCTACTGGCACTGTCAAGCGCATGTGTGTCAGCTGAAGCTGCAGTGGAGGGTTAAGCAATTACATGCTTTAAAAATAAAGCTGGTTTCAGTTTGATTGAAATGATGGTAGCAATCTTGGTGGGCGGTTTATTAATAGCGGGTATCCTGCGAATTTACGTGAGTGCTAATCAAAGCACTCGTGTTCAAACTGGACTGTTAACCGTTCAAGAAAAAATGCGTTTTTTACATTATCTTTTTGCTTATCGAGTGCGTATGGTTGGTTATGCTGAATGTGATCGTTTATTAAAACCTGTGCAGCAAACCTCGGCGATTTTTGCTTACCATGCTAAACACGGTGATGCCTTGGTATTGGGTGAATGTTATCGCTACCAAGGGCATTTGCAGTTTATGCGGATGAAATATTTTGTCGCCACCACAGCGCGCACTAATCACCAGCAACACCGGGTAATGGCATTGTTTCAGCAACCTGTTGGTGGGCAGCGAGTTGAGCTGGTTACTGGGGTTAATCACATGCAGCTGCAATTTGGTCTCGCAACACCTGATGGTAAAAATATCCAGCAGATGTTGCCAGCCGCACAAATTAAAAATTGGAAGTTGGTGAAAAGTGTCGATATGACGTTGTGGCTGTTAAGCCGTGATCACGCTATTAAGAAAGCTGTGCATTTTTATTTACGTTTACGGGAGCGGTATGGGTGGTCATTTTGATCAGCAGCGGGGGATGGTTTTAATTGCAGTGTTGTTATTTTTGGCGCTGCTGACTTTAACTGTTTTTAGTTTATTTGAAGCAAATTTATTAACGACAAAAACCACTCGTTATCAAACAAACCGTTGGCGCGCATTCACAGCGGCTGAAACAAATTTGCAGCGTTTATTAATGCAGCCCACTACCGGCACCCATCAAGCCCACTGGCTTGCACAAGATGCTTGTTCTAATACTTATCGCCTTGGGACGACAGCGGTTTATCAAGGGGTAACAGTGTCAGTCACCATCGTCTATCGACTGAAAAAAAAGCATGCCGCCAAACAATGTCATCTGCCAACCCTGTCTGTCTTAAGCTGGGCAACATAATGTGATGCGCGAAATACTCTTTATCCACGAGCCTTATTTTTATTGTTAAAACCGTCATAGAAAACCAGAAAAGGAATGGCAAATTTTGAGTTGGCTTTTAGATGCGTTACTGATAACATCCATCAATCGAAAATATATCATCAATAGATAATATCAATCAAAGGAATCGTTTTTATGAATATCAGAGATCTTCAATATCTAGTTGCCGTTGCCGACACCAAACACTTCGGACAAGCAGCTGACCGCTGCTGTGTGAGTCAACCCACCTTAAGCGCGCAAATCAAAAAACTCGAAGAAGAGCTCGGCGTAATGTTATTTGAACGTACCAATAAACAAGTCATGATCACCGCTATCGGTGAAAAAATTATTGCCAAAGCCAATCAAGTGTTGGGTGAAGTGAAACAAATGAAACAAGTCGCCGCACAAGCTCAAGATCCACTGGCTGGAGAAATTCATATCGGTATTATTCCCACCATGGGGCCTTATTTATTACCAGCTTTATTGCCGGCGCTGCAACAGCAATTACCAAAACTAGAATTGATCGTGGTTGAAAACAAAACGGACCATATTTTAAAGGCATTGCAACAAGGACTGTTAGATGCCGTTATTCTGGCACTGCCGGTGCCAACCGACGGTTTAGTAGTGAAGAGTTTGTTCAATGATCCATTTTGGATTGCCATGTCGCCTGATCATCGCTTAAGTCAGCGCAAACGCATTGCCATTGAAGAATTAGAGCAGGAATCGTTGCTGTTATTGGAGGAGGGGCATTGTTTGCGCGACCAAGCATTAGAGGTTTGCAATATGCTAGGTTCACAAGAGAAAAATGGATTTAAAGCCACCAGTTTAGAAACATTGCGCCACCTCGTTGCAGCCGGCCGCGGGATTACTTTATTGCCTAATATGGCGCTAACCGCAACGCAAGCTGCATCACTCACTTGCCGCCCATTTAAAAAGCCAATCCCTTCACGCGAAGTGGCAATGTTATGGCGAGAAGGCAGTGCTAGAGCTGAATGCTGCACAGCAATCAGTCAGTTGATGGTAGAGATTGCCAGCGCAGCTTAATGTTAAAGTTTTTCTTTTAGTAACTGATTGACTAATTCAGGGCTCGCTTTACCTTTTGTCGCTTTCATTACCTGCCCAACAAAATAGCCAAACAGTTTATCTTTACCAGCGCGATACTGCTCAAGCTGTTGGGGATTATTGGCAATCACATCCGCAACGATTTTTTCAATCTCTGAGGTATCTGTAATTTGTTTTAAGCCGCGTTGCTCGATAATGGCATCAGCGGTGCCTTCACCGGCCCACATCGCTTCAAAAACTTGTTTACCCATGGTGTTTGAAATGGTTTGATCGGCAATACGATTCACTAAGGCGCCGAGCGCTGCTGCACTGACGGGTGCGGCGGTGATATCAAGATTGGCTTTATTTAAAGCCGCGGCGACATCACCCAATACCCAATTCGCCACTAACTTTGGTGCTGCTTGGTCAGCATGTTGAATGGCATTTTCAAAATAAGTAGCCGTGTCGATATTATTGGCGAGCAGGTTGGCATCATAATCTTTTAAATCATATTCTTTCTTAAAGCGCTCACGTTTTTCGTGTGGCAATTCTGGTAATGTTTGGCGAATGCTTGTAATCAACTCTTCACTGACAATCACTGGCAATAAATCTGGATCGGGAAAATAACGATAATCATGCGCTTCTTCTTTGCTACGCATTGAGCGAGTAATATCTTTTTCAGCATCATACTGACGTGTTTCTTGAACAACTGTGCCACCATTTTCTAGCAGTTCAATTTGACGTTCAATTTCAAATTCAATTGCTTTTTCGACAAAGCGAAATGAATTGACATTTTTAATTTCAGCACGCGTACCAAACTTGCTGGCACCTTTTGGGCGAATTGAAATATTCACATCACAACGAAAAGAGCCTTCTTGCATATTGGCATCGCTGACGCCTAGATAACGAATCAATGTGTGTAAGGTTTTTAAATACGCAACCGCTTCTTTGGCAGAACGCATATCCGGCTCCGATACAATTTCAAGCAATGCAGTACCAGCGCGATTTAAGTCGACCCCAGAAGCGCCTTTGATACCATCATGCATAGACTTACCGGCATCTTCTTCAAGGTGTGCACGAGTAATGCCAATCCGTTTTTGTTGGCCTTCATCTAGCTGCACATCCAAATGACCTTTCCCAACAATTGGAAATTCGTATTGACTGATTTGATAGCCTTTTGGCAAATCAGGATAAAAATAATTTTTACGCGCAAACACAGAGCGGCGTGGAATCTCAGCATCAATACTTAAACCGAATTTAATTGCCAAGCGTACCGCAGCCTCATTTAATACCGGTAATACACCGGGCATGCCAAGGTCGATTGCACAGGCTTGCGTATTAGGTTCCGCGCCAAATGCCGTGGCAGCACCGGAGAAAATTTTTGAATCAGTGCGTAATTGTGTATGTACTTCTAAACCTATAACCGGTTCCCATTCCATTTTTGTAGACCTCGTGTTTGACGTATTAAAAAGCGTGTGGTGTTTTTTTATGCCAGTCGGTTTCGCGTTGAAACTGATGCGCGGCATTTAAAATTTTTGCTTCACCAAAATGTGGACCGATCAGTTGCAAGCCTATCGGCAAGTCTTGGCTAAAGCCGGCGGGAATTGAAATACCTGGCAAGCCAGCAAGATTGACGGCAATGGTGAAAATATCGGACAAATACATGGTGATGGGATCGGCTGTTTTTTCGCCGAGCTTGAAAGCGGTGGTTGGTGAGGTGGGCGTTAAAATGATATCAACCGATTTAAATGCCGCTAAAAAATCATCGCGAATTAAGCGGCGAATTTTTTGTGCTTGTAAATAATAAGCATCGTAATAGCCAGCTGATAAAACATAAGTACCAATCATAATGCGTCGTTTTACTTCAGCACCAAATGCTTCGCTGCGACTCCTTTTATATAAGTCTTCAAGGCTGGTGGGTTGATCGCATTGATAGCCGTAGCGCACACCGTCATAGCGCGCCAAGTTGGATGAGCATTCGGCGGGTGCTAACACGTAGTAGGCTGAAGTGGCTAAGTCAGTGTGTGGCAGTGAGATTTTTTTAATGTTTGCACCCATGCTTTCAAATTGTTTGATTGCGGCTTCGATAGCGGTAGCCACGTCGGGTGCCAAGTCACTGCTAAAATATTCCTCGGGTAAGCCAATGGTAAGTCCAGCGATAGAGTCGTTTAGGGTTGCCGTATAATCAGGGACATCACGACGAATGCTGGTGGAATCTTTGGCATCATGGCCAGCCATAATATTTAATAACAGTGCCGCATCTTCTGCAGTTTGAGTAAACGGTCCGCCTTGGTCCAAGCTTGATGCAAATGCCACCATGCCCCAGCGTGATACGCGACCATAAGTTGGTTTCAAGCCAGTAATGCCACATAATGCCGCCGGTTGGCGAATCGAGCCGCCGGTATCTGTGCCAGTAGCTGCCGGTACTAAGCGCGCAGCAACCGCCGCCGCAGAACCACCGGATGAACCGCCGGGTGTGCGCGCGATATCCCAAGGATTTTTGCTGGGACCGTAATAACTGTTTTCATTGGATGAGCCCATTGCGAATTCATCCATATTGGTTTTACCCAACATGACTATGCCGGCTTTGTTGAATTGATGAACAACAGTGGCATCGTAAGGCGCAATAAAGTTATCGAGCATTTTCGAGCCACAGCTGGTTTTGATACCTTTTGTACAAAAAATATCTTTTTGTGCCATCGGAATACCGGTCAAAGGACCCGCTTCTTCTTTTTCTAATAAATGATCAGCCGCAGTGGCTTGCTCAAAGGCAAGTTCTTCGGTCAGGGTGATAAAACTATTTAGGGATGCATCATGTTTTTTGATGCGGTCGATAAAGTGTTGGGTTAATTCTTTACTGGAGATTTTGCGATCGTGTAAATCACGGCTGAGTTCGGCGAGTGTTTTGTGATGCATGAGTGAGTTACCTTATTCTGTCTCAACAAATTGTGGAACGATGTATAAACCGGCCGTTGTCTTTGGCGCGTTTTTTAAGAAAATGTCACGTTGGTCAATTTCGGTCACTTGGTCTTGTCGTAACGGTTGTGTTTCATCGAGTGGGTGGGCGAGTGGTTCAATAGACTGGGTGTCTACGCTATTCATTTTTTCAGCAAAATTAAGAATGTTATCAAGGTCTTTTTTCAGGGAATCAATTTGGTGTTCAGGTAAGGCGAGGCGCGCGAGATGTGCAATTTTTTTGACATCATCTTGGCTTAGACTCATGACAATTCTCCTATTAAAATAGCAACGTCTAAAAAAGGCCGACATTATAACGCTTGACCTAGATTTTGCATACCAAAACTCGGCGTTTTTATTTTTTGGTAGATTGCTGTTGTTTAGAAATTCGGTTAAAGTATCGCAGATCTTTTCAGAAGGAGTAGCCACATAATGCTTAAACGATTGCGCGGTATGTTTTCCAATGATATTTCCGTAGATCTTGGAACCGCTAATACACTGATTTACGTTAGGGAAAAAGGTATTGTATTAGCAGAGCCGTCGGTAGTCGCACTGCGCAAAGATGGATTTTCCGGTCAAAACCGTGTCGCTGCAGTTGGTATTGAAGCAAAACGTATGTTGGGTCGTACTCCTGGTAATATTGTGGCCACTCGGCCTCTCAAAGATGGCGTTATCGCCGATTTTCATGTCACCGAAAAAATGTTGCAACACTTTATTCATAAAGTGCACGAGACAAAAGTGTTTCGTCCAAGTCCCCGCGTCTTAGTTTGTGTACCTTGCGGCTCGACGCAAGTTGAACGTCGTGCAATTAAAGAATCTGCGTTTGGTGCCGGTGCGCGCGAAGTGTATTTGATTGAAGAACCTATGGCTGCGGCAATGGGTGCTGGTTTACCGGTTGAAGAAGCCAGCGGTTCGATGGTTGTTGATGTGGGTGGTGGTACGACGGAAGTGGCCATTATTTCATTAAGCGGTATTGTGTATGCGGAATCTGTGCGTATTGGCGGTGACCGTTTTGATGAAGCGATTATCAATTATGTGCGCCGTAACTACGGTAGCTTAATTGGTGAAACCACCGCAGAGCGGATCAAGCAAGACATCGGTGCTGCTTTCCCAAGTAGCGAAGTGCAAGAAATCGAAGTGCGTGGTCGCAACTTAGCTGAAGGTGTGCCTCGCAGTTTTACTCTAAACAGCAATGAAATTCTCGAAGCTTTACAAGAACCTTTATCCGGCATCGTTGGTGCCGTACGCGCTGCATTGGAGCAAGCGCCACCTGAGCTAGCAGCTGATATTGCTGAGCGTGGCATGGTGCTAACTGGCGGCGGTGCATTATTAAAAGACTTAGATCGTTTATTAATGGAAGAAACGGGCTTGCCGGTTGTGGTTGCCGAAGATCCATTAACCTGTGTTGCACGCGGTGGTGGCCGTGCACTTGAACTGATGAAAATACTAGGGACGGATTTTCTGTCAAGAGATTAACCCGATTGGAGTTTAATCATTAAACCAATTTTTAG
Organism: uncultured Coxiellaceae bacterium; assembly: GCA_964465995.1. Taxonomy (GTDB): domain Bacteria; phylum Pseudomonadota; class Gammaproteobacteria; order Coxiellales; family Coxiellaceae; genus CAYXLV01. The sequence continues at coordinate 16,421 of CAYXLV010000006.1, forward strand.
AACAGGTTCGGGCTATGGTCTACGTGCATTGCTGCTATTAATCGTGGCAGTCACTTTGATGATATTCGATCATCAATCCAAACGTTTTCATCAATTTCGCGAAACGCTTTCTGTTGTTTCTATGCCAATTCAATATTTGGTTAGCACACCCATTAAAACAGCGCATTGGCTCGGTACCAGCATTACCAACCAACGAAACTTAATTGAAGACAATGCGCGACTGCGAGCGCATGAGCTCTTATTAGAATCAAAGCTACAAAAACTATTAGCGCTTGAGCGTGAGAATGCGCAATTGCGTGAGTTGTTAAAGTCCACGACGGAAGTCGCCGGCAAGGTCCGAGTCGCGCAGTTATTAGCAGTGGATCTTGATCCAAGCTTGCAGCAAGTGGTGCTTGATAAAGGCAAGCATGATCATGTGTACGTTGGCCAGCCGGTGATTGATGCCTATGGAGTTTTGGGGCAAGTGATCGATGTTGGGTTATTTACCAGTAAAATTTTATTAATCACAGATACCAAGTCAGCAGTGCCGGTGCAAGATTATCGCAATGGTGTGCGTGCGATTGCGATTGGTTTGGGCTCATCTGGCAAGCTTGCATTAATTAATGTGCCTTATACAAATGATATTAAAGTGGGTGATTTATTTGTTGCCTCAGGTTTGGGTTTGCGTTTTCCGGTGGGCTATCCAGTGGGTGTGGTGTCGAGTATTAATTTGGTCCCAGGCAGACGCTTTGCAACCATTAAGTTATTGCCTTCTGCTCACCTTGATCAAACCCAGCAAGTTTTATTGGCATGGCCGAGCAAGGCTTCATTATTAAAAGCCGTGCATGCGCAGTTGCAACAAACGTTACCTGGACAAACCACGACTAGGAAGCAGCATGGAAAGTAGTAAGCTACAAAAAATCGTGATCTTTGGAGCCAGCTTCTTGGTGGGTTTTTTGCTGTCGATTTTGCCGCTACCTAGCTGGGCAGCATGGGCAAGACCCGAGTGGGTGTTTTTAATTTTAATGTTTTGGGTGATTGAAGTGCCGGAATGGATTGGTATTGGCACGGCATGGATCATTGGTTTGGTGCTCGATTTGCTGTCTGGCACAGTGCTTGGGCAACATGCTTTTGTTTTTACGTTGATTGCATATATGGTGATTAAATTTCAGCCGCAATTGCGTAACTTTCCAATGTGGCAACAGTCATTAACGATGTTGGTGTTGGCGCTATTTAATTTAGTGGCACAGTATTGGATTTTGGGTTTTGTCGGTTCGTCGCCAGGGACTTGGGTATATTGGTTATCTGCGGTAACGAGTGTGATGATATGGCCTTGGATGAGTATGTTATTACGGGAATGTCGGAATATTGTGGTTAGGTTTTAGTGTGGTAGTGAGTCAATGCTCAAACGAGTTGGTCAACAATGCCTGAAAATATCGCTGTTGCTAGGTGCAGGCGGTATTATTTTATTTGCGGTTTTTATCAGCCTTGGCCGTTTTTTCTTTCCGATTCTTAATCATCAACGCGCTTATTTCGAACATTGGGCAAGCCAAGCACTGCACCAACCGGTCACCATTGGCAAGGTGACTGCGAGTTGGCATGGTTTTGAGCCAGAGCTTAGCTTTCAAAATGTCTATTTTTATCGTACTAAAAATCAGCCACCGGTAGTGCATATCAAGCGCTTGTCAATCGGTATTGATTTGATTCCCAGTTTGCTAAAGCGACAATTATTGCCTGGGCGTTTGCAAATATCCGGTACTCACTTGACGGTTTATCAAGGTCAGGGTGGGCATTTACGAGTGCATGGTATTGCTAGTATGCACTCATCAACTCAACGTCCTAAAAATGCCGCTTATGTAAAGTCGATGTTAATTTGGTTGTTAACGCAAGCGGATGTCAGTATCAACCATGTTCGATTGACATGGCATGCTGCAAACGGCCGCGTGATTCCCATTAACCATATCAAACTCAAAATCAGCAATGTTTTAGACTCACACCAAATTGCAGGCGTATTAAGTTTGGCGCAGCGTGTGCCATCGCAGCTTAAGTTTATTGCCAATATCAATGGTGATTTGTTGCAAAAAACATTTGCTGCAAAGGTGTATGTCAAAGTCAGACATGTTTTATTAAAACAGTGGTTTGATAACCAAACTGTCATGCATTTATTGCAGGGTGTGCGGTTAAGTAGTGGTGTTGTCAATGGTGAGCTTTGGGCGACGTGGAAAAAAGGTCATTTGCTCGGTGTTCAAAGTGTTTTTTCTGGGCGTAATATTAGTGTCAATTTGGGCAAGCAGTCATTGCTTAAGCGTCAGCATTTATTAGTGAATAACATCGCGGCTAATTGGCAATGGCAACACCATATGAATGG
>CAYXLV010000007.1:0-18761 GCA_964465995.1 uncultured Coxiellaceae bacterium
TCATAAGCGCCAGGTCGTTGCGGTTTAGCAAGCACCGTAACGCGCCCTTCACTCAATGGGCTGGTTGCGCGCAAGGCAAGTGAGGCGTCGGTGTTTAATAAAATATATTCGCTCAGCCAATTATTTAAATAATCTTCAATTTGTTCAGCACTCACAAATTCACCAGTTTTTTCACGTAGCATGACTTTGATGTAATGCGCAAAACGAGATGCGCTGAGTAAATAAGGCAATTGTGATGATAAATAAGCGTTCATCGTCGCCGCGTCATCAAAATATTGCTTGGGCGTATGCACCGTTTGTCCGTGATAAAAGACTGCATTGGTCGTATTTTTTTGCTGACACAATGCAATAAAACCTAAGTCATTCAACGTCTGCTCAGTTTGATCCGTAATACAAACTTCTGTTGCATATTTGCTGGCTGCTAAGCCTTCATCAGTATTGAAGCTTAATTGTGGATAGCCAGACACGGCGCCACCAGCGTGTAAACCTGTCATCGCAGCAACCCATCCATATCGCGTATAGGCACTAGCAATTCGTGATGCTAATGCGTAAACCGCACTGCCCCACAAATACAAATCATGCAAGGCCGTTGCCTGATCAACCGCTTCATTAAAATGAAAGCTTGCCACCGGATTTTTTTCCGGGTGATATGGCTGGCGTAAAATCACCCGCGGTAAGACTAATGATACATAACGCGAATCTTCCTGCTGCCTGAACGATTGCCACTTCAGCATATCCGTGCTTTGCACTAACTTGGTAAGTGAGCGGTGGTTAATTAATTGTTCGTATGTTTCTAAGCCAAATAATTGCGGTGCAGCGCTAGCAATAAACGGTGCATGCGAGCAAGCCGCCACACTCGCCATTTTTTGCAAACAACTGATATCACGTGGCGAGCTATTAAATGCATAATCCCCCACTAACACGCCAAATGGCATGCCACCAAACGTACCAAACTCTTCTTCATAGATTTTTTTGAATAAACTGCTTTGATCAAAATCAATCGCTTTTTCAAGATCACGCTCAATATCATCGCGTGTCACACTTAACACTTTTATTTGTAACTGCTCACTCGACCGAGTTCGTTCAACCAAATAATGCAAACCACGCCAAGCGGCTTCTAATTCCTTAAAGGCCGGCTCATACAAAATGGCGCTTAGCTGTTCACTTAATTGTTTATCGATACATTGGATACAACACGACACAGTATCCCGCCATGCTAACTGCGTTTCTAAATTGGACTGCAGTGCTGGCAAATAGTGCTGCAATAGCTGCTGCACTTGCTGCAATCGCTGCGGTGACATGGGTTTATTTTGAGTTAATGCATCGAGTATTTGTCGGCATTGCTCGCGATCGATTAATTTTTGCGATAAAGCTGGAATTTGTTTAGCGAGTGATGTTGGGTTGAAATCATTTAGTTGTTTGAAACTGAGTTGAATGGATTGTTGGTTGACACGAAGTTGCAATTGCGGATGGATGGCGGCCATCACTGTATCGAATCTTTTTTTATCGATTCGATAAAAGCGCCTATCATAAATGGGTGTTTGCTTATCGGTAACATTGCCAGAGAGTGGTGCCATCACACCAATAACAAAGGGTAGTTCTTTCGTCGTCGTTTGGTGAGCAGTTTGCGTCGTGTAGGTAATCCTGACCCGGGGACTATCCATGCATTGTCTTCCTTAACCGAAAAGTTCACCCATTATAAAGTTGCCTGTCGGTGAAAGTCTACCAAGCGATTCACAAATGCGTTATGATTGGGCGCAAATTTGGTAAACGTCATTCACAAGGAACCTACAAATAGTGAGCATGACACGTCCCTCCGCTAATCGCGATTTTACCGTTACTGCCAGTGGCGGTGGCATCAACCCTAAAGATTTTTTTGTACTGCGCTTGCATGGCCAAGAAGCATTATCCCAATTAGCAAAATACCAACTAGAGCTGATTTGCGACAATAGTGTTGAGCTTGATATTGATAAACTGGTTGAATCAAAAATCACCGTTGATATTGCCTGGCAACGTGCTAGTACCACATCAAACCGCTTTGTGACAGCCCATGTTAGTGCTGTCGCCGTTGCCAAAGAGTCAGAGTTTCAAAAGCGTTATACCTTACAGTGCCGACCTTGGTTGTGGTTTTTGACCTTTAGCAGCCACTCACGCATTTTTCAAAATAAAAAAGTCCCCGCCATTATTGAAGAGGTTTTTAAGCAAGCGGGTTATAAAGATTACGAACTGGATTTAAAGAGTGATTACCCTGAGCGTGAATACTGCGTTCAATACCAAGAAACTGATTTTGCTTTTGTCTCTCGTTTGATGGAGGATGAAGGCATCTATTACTACTACGAACATACCGACACCAAAGCCACCCTCATTCTCGCCGACCACAACCAATATCCAAAACAATCGCCAGAAGCTGTCAGCTTTATTGGTTCGCATCAGCAAACCAATACGGAAATGTGGGCTGGCATCACCCAATGTCAACTGCAAAAACAAGCAGGCAGTGCAAAATATGAAATTGATGATTTTAACTTTACCAAGCCAGAAACGGATTTGCTGAGCAAAGAATCAATCGGGAAAGGTAAACGTGTCCTCTATGAATATCCCGGTGGGTTTATTGATAAAGATGCCGGCAAGACCAAAGCACAACGCCGCGCTGATGCCCATGGCGCGAGTGAGCATCAATTACTTGGCGAAGGCCATGAAGTGAATATGTTGCCAGGCTATCAGTTCAAATTAACCAACCACTCATTTATACCAGAAGCCAGTTACATCACCACGCAAGTCGAGTTTGAATGCAGCACCGAACAATACCGTAACCATTTTATCGCTTATAACGCTGATAAAATCTGCCGCCCCATTCCACACACTCCCAAGCCAAGAATACATGGCACTCAAACCGCCATTGTGACCGGACCAAAAGGCGAGGAAATTTATACGGATGATTATGGGCGGATCAAAGTGCAGTTTCATTGGGATCAGGACGGTGAAAATGATGAGAATAGCTCTTGCTGGATTCGAGTGAGTCAGCTGTGGGCTGGCAATGGTTGGGGTGCGCTTTATATACCGCGCATTAAACAAGAAGTGGTGGTGACTTTTTTGGAGGGCAGTCCAGATCAACCGTTGGTGACCGGTTGTGTCTATAACGCCTCCCATAAGCCGCCTTATGAACTGCCTATGGAAATGACAAAAAGCACCCTAAAATCAGGTTCCACCAAACAAGGCGGTCCAGATGATTACAATGAAATCCGCTTTGAAGATGCAGTAGGTAGTGAAGAGGTCTATATCCAAGCGCAAAGAGACATGAATGTGTTAATCAAAAAGAATCGTGAAACCATTCTTAAAAAAGGCAATGACATTTTGAAACTCGAGGATGGCAATTACACCATCGATATCAGCGGCGATTTCGATCTCAAAGTAGCCGGCAAGATTACCATCAATGGCGAAAGCATTGATCAAAAAGCTCGGAAGGCTTTTACGCAAAATGCCGGTACCGCCCTTTCGCAAGCAGCCGGTACGGACTTCAGCCAGTCGGCTGGCACCAATATGAAACTGGATGCCAAAATCAAACTCGAAGCCAATAGTGGTGTACAAACCACCGTAGGCAGTAAAGTGAAAACAGAAGTTACTGGCACCATGCTGGATGTGAAAGGAACCACTATTACAACGGTTAATGGTGCGCTGGTAAAAATTAATTAATCCACTGAGCTGATATGGAAAAAGAATATTACGATGATAATGAACAACGCCTGAAACGCTGTTACCAATTTAAAGATGGCCAGTTACACGGACCCTATGAAGAATATGATGCAACAGGCTCATTAACCATCAAAGCGAACTACCAACATGATGCCTTAGACGGCAACTTTCGCTTTTATGAAAAAGACCATTTACTCTTCGAAGGTCAATATGAAAATGGCCAGCAACAAGGCCTTTGCAAAACCTATGACCCCACAACGGGCAAATTAACTAGCGAACTACACTATCAACAAAATGTGCTGGAAGGCGAAGCCAAATACTATGATGGCCAAGGCCAATTGCTGCGTCATTGCTTTTATCATCAAGACCAATATCACGGCGACTACATCCAGTACTATCCGAGCGGACAAATCTATACCACCGCGCATTATCAAAACGGCGAGTTAGACGGCGAAAAATGCACCTATTATCCCAATGAAAAGCTGCAAGAACGCGCCACGTATGAGGCGGGCAAACCCGTCTCTGCAATCGAAAAATTTGACCAAGCTGGCCAGCCGATCAATGATTCAGCGGCGACAGCTGAAACAGAGGACGCCGCGCCCGCAGAAACAAAATTAGACTTTTTCAGTATGCTTGGTTTAATATTTAAAAGCTTCTTCACTAAGAATGTGCCGCACTAATCAGCAACGACAGGGATGACAACAGAGTGATCAACTCCACGACCAAGCCACTTTGGCAAGTAGCCAAAGCATTTATCATCACCACACTGGTAATTTTATTCCTAAGCAGCTGCGCTTCCGGCGATATTAATGTCCGAATCCTCACCAATAAAGATGCCAATAATAACTCCCCCATCCGGGTTGATCTGGTGATTGTTTATAGTAAAAAACTCTTCAAAGAAATACGTGATCTCAATTCCACTCAATGGTTTCAGCAAAAACGCAAATATTTAAATGGCTTTCCAGGGCAAATCGTTGCCAATCAGTGGGAGCTTATTCCTGGCCAAGTGATTGCCGAAGATACCCTCACCTTCAGTAAAACAGTTGCCGATGGCATCATTATTTTTGCCAACTACCCCGCGGGTGATAATCGATTTGTTTTAGAGAATTTCAAGAGCGTTACCATCATTCTCAAACAAAAAGGAATGGAAGTTCAGCAATAAGGATGCCCTATGCCAACTGGCCCCGCTGCCCAGCTCACGTCTTACCACTCTTGCCCACTCTTTAATCCAGGCAAACCACCTCCGCCACACGTTGGTGGCCCGGTCGTCTCTCCGAGCGCGCCCACCGTATTGATCAGCGGCTTGCCTCCCGTTGGCCCAGGTAGTATGGCCATCTGTCAGGGACCACCAGATAGTGTGATCATAGGCAGTGCCACGGTTTTGGCAGGAGGAATTCCCGTCTCCAGAATCAACGATTCAACTGCCCATGGTGGTTTAATCGTGGTCGGCGCACCGACGGTTATCGTTGGCGGATAAATGCCTTTGACACCAACATCTAAATCAAGACTTCCCGCTAAGGGCCCAATAATAAAGAAGTAATTGTTGTCACCAGACGATTATGGTAGCCTATTATCATTTAACTCAGGCGTCGAATCGCTAAGTTTTTATGCCCAAGGATGGTGCATTAATTAGCCAAAAGACTTGCCAAAAAGAACACAGTAGCATGATGCTGTGCTAAGGATAGCAGCGATGACTAGCGTAAAAGATATCCCAGAAAGTATTCAATGGCATGAGGGCATGTTACTACATCCCCAGCACTTCCAGCAGTTGAATTACCGGGCAGAAGACATTGCCTACTACTATGCTGGACTCTTCGTCCCCTATCTCTGGGGGATTATTCAAATGGACATCGATGAACTCAAACTCTCCCAAGGTATTTTTTCTATCACTGAACTAGAAGCGGTGATGCCAGACGGCTTACCGGTTTATCACAACGAAGCGCTCTATCAGCGCCATTTAGAGATCAACATCCAAGAAACCTTTACCAGCGGCGTTAATCAAATCACATTGCATTTAGCTGTTCCAGCCTACCAATTCAATTCACAACGCGATCGTTTCTATAGCGAAGAGCGTGAAGTGGTGGACGATGCCGAGCGTCAAAAGAAAATGAATATACCTGTGCTTCGCCCCAAACTGTCATTATTGACCGATGCGCAAATTAATAAATCCTATGCCAGCTTCCCCATCGCCAAAATTCTTTTTCGAGAAGCCAGCTACCAATTAGGATCCTTTATTCCCCCCATTCTTTCTCTCAATCACAAATCCACTCTCTTTAACCGCTGCGAACAAATTATTTTAAATATCCGCAAAAAAACCCAAAAGCTTGATGATGAGCTCAGCGCATTAACCAGCAACTTCAATGCCCAAGATTATCTTGGTGTGCAATACAAAATCGAACGATTGGTCAGCGAACTACCACGTATTGAAGCGATGCTAAATGCCAAAGCCACCCACCCCTTTTTGGTGTACTTGGCCTTATGCTCCTTGGCCGGCAAAGTGTGCTCACTGAACTATAACAAAGTGCCGCCGGTATTCAGCGCCTATGATCACAACCGCTTAGAAGAAGTGTTTTCAGAGCTCGAGAACTACATTAATTTATCCATCAGCCAAATTATCGAAAAATATCAACTCGTTATTTTGACCATCCAACAAGGACGCTTCACCGTCCCCCAAAAACATTTACCCACTAACAAAGAACCTTTGGTCATTGGCATCTACACCACCCACTTACACCGCCAAGATCTCGAGCACTGGCTAAAGACTGTTGTGATTGCCACCGAAGATCATATAGACCGCGCCATCAGCAACCGTGTCTATGGTGCCAGTCGCCAAACCATTGATTATTACGAACCGCTCAACATCATCCCCACTGCCAACTTAGTCCTCATTGCCATCAATACCAGTGATGAATTTATCAGCGCCAACAAGCCTCTGATCATCGAAAGCACACTGGAAGAAGACTATTTGCCGGCACCAAAAGAAATTGGGGTTTATGTCAGCAAACAAAAAGAAGTGAGCTAGATGGAAGAACGCGTGCAACAAAATGCATTTGTTATTGAGCAGTTTAATCTGTTCTACCAAGCTTTACTCAATGCAAAAGCGGATATTATTACGCTATCCAAAACAGAAACGGATATCCCACAAACTCAGCAAGAGCAAAATGTCGCTGATCTCAATAACCGCCTCACCAACAAACTCACCAGCCTCTTCGGTCTATCCCATGAAAAAGACTGGTCACACGGCCGCGAATTTTACCGCGAAGCACAATATGTACTCGCCGTACTAGCCGATGAAACATTAATCAACACAGAGTGGTTTGGCCGCGAACTTTGGAAGCACCACCTACTCGAGTTTTCATTATTCAAAACCAACAATGCTGGTGATCTTTTTTTCGAAAAACTCGACAGCTTATTAAAAGACGGTAATCAATTAAACGCCGGCTTAGTTGAAGTCTATTTACGCGCCCTAATCCTCGGCTTCCAAGGCAAATACCGCGGCACCAAAACGTGCCAAGCCATCATCAATCAATACAAACGCGAGTGCTTTATTTTCATTTATGGTCGTGAATACGACAGCATGGATGCGAAAACGCCTATCTTTAAACCAGCTTATGACGCCACCATTTCACGGCCGCGCTTAAAGTTACTACCGATCATTGATCGCTTTATTGTGACAGTCGTGACCATCGTCGTGGTCTACCTTGGCGTCAATCAAATTATTTGGCGTACCCACACCCAAGAAGTACGAAGACTGGCTGATGAAGCAGTAACCAAAATATCCCACCTAACCAAAATGAAAATAGGGATGCCATGAAGACGCTACTCTATATATTGATTCCTTCCGCCATTGTCATTGCCATTGTTATTCTCTTCTGGAAGCGCTATAAAAGCTTGCGCAGTCAGATGCAGAAAAAATCAGCCAACACCACCACGGCGACCGAAGACAAAACCCGCCAAACCCCATATAAACAAGATTACCCCACGCTAAAACGCCAACTCAAAAAACTATTCGCCCACCAATTTGCCAAAATTGAAGACATTATTTCTGAAATGGGCAATATCTATAACGTGCCTTGCTATTTACTCATTGGCCAAAGCGGCGCTGGTAAAAGCCAGATGATGCAAAACTCCGGCATTGGTTTCCCGCTTGATGCACCCACCGAAATTGCAAAAAACCAACCTTGCACTTTCTGGATTACCAACCAAGGTCTCGTGATTGAAGCCAAAGGCGGTATCAACAATCAAATTTATGCCAAACAGTTTTACACATTGATTTTGCGACTCATGAAACGCTACCGTCGCCGTCGCCCATTTGACGGTGTGATTTTCGCTCTACCTTATACTGAACTGACCGATAAAGCCGATCGCCCAATCGATAACAAAAATATTCAATACCAAGCATTATTTTCCGAGTTGCAACGGTTTAAATCAAAATCACGTCTCAAGCTGCCCATCTATGTCGTCATCACCCACTCCGACAAAATACCGGGCTTTAGCGCCCTCACCAAAGCCTTGTCTGACCAAGACAAAGCTCAACTATTCGGCTGGTCCAACCCAGAATCTCCAGATGTTTTTTCCGAAAAAAACCAAGCAAAAATCGCCATCAACAGCATCACTCATACCGTCAAAGAAATGGCCCTTGGCCTGCTTGCACGCCACGATGATATGGCTGATAAAGACAATGTTATTCAGCTTGACCAGACCATTGCCGCAATTGCCCCAACACTCAGCCAATATTGCCGTGCATTAACCGCCAGCAATGTCTACTCACAAGAATCCTTTTTACGCGGTGTCTATTTCACTGCCGCACCCAACCGCAACGATGCAGCCTTTATCTACGATCTGTTTGTTGAAAAGATCTTCAAAGAATACAAAGTCGCCACACCCGATATGCGCTACACCATTTTCCAACTAAAACGCTCCAGCCCATGGGTGCGCTATACACCTGCCGTTCTAGTCATCCTAGGTGTACTGGGTTTATGGATTGGCTCTAATACGATCAGCGAAAAAGCGGCCTACATTGAAACCATGCTCGAAAAAGAAAATCTCAGCATGGACAAAGCGCATGCCACCATGAGCAAACCTGACCAGTGGAAAATTGGCAATGATGAAATTGAATTACTAAAATTCTGGAGCAAAAGCCATCGGCTATCGAGCCTCTTTCTACCCAGCTCCTGGCTCAATCCACTTAACGACAGACTACGTTTTATTGAAAGCACCGGCGCCGACACAATTATCTTGCTATCCATCAAACGCTCGTTGCTCGATAAATTATTACAGATTCTTGAAACACCAATCCCAGACGTTAAACCACTCACCTACAAACAATACTTAGACTTTATTCAATTTCAGCTACTTAATAACTTCGTTGACCGCTCATTGCAACTTGAAATGTATATGCGCATCTACAACAACCTCAAAGGCACCAACAACCGTTTATCGATTAGCAAAAACCAATACATCGCACTTACCCGCTTCGCGTTAGGTGAACAAGCCTCCGGCATATTTGTGAAAACCATTAAGCGCCTTGACTCAACATTAGAATACGTCACCATTTATCCCTTTCCCATTCAAGAGAAAATCAAGCAACGGTTATCGGTGAAGCTCGCCAGAATCGCTCGCTATTCTTCAGAGCAAGCCTTTAATAGCTGGCCACTCAGTCTCGATGCGATTGACTTAAACAACGGCCTCAATGAAATTTACCAACAACAAGCCAACCTGCAAACACTGCAAAGAATTTATGATGAGATCCGTGAGATCAATGATTACCTCGATATTCCACCGGGTATTCGCACGAACTATCCAGACTATTTGTCACCATGGCAAAACTTCAACAAGCCGATGCTAAAAGCCAAACAATCCGATCTATTCGTCACCCAAATTGTTGAAGAGCTGGCTGATCAGGTCAACACGGAAACCAATCAAAAGCTAAAAAATATCGAAAAGCTCAACAACCCGCTGTTTGGTAAATTATTCAACTTTGATACTTTGAAAGACCGCGTATTACTCACCCCCGAAATCAAAGTGCTAGAAAATATTATTCGCTATTTTCTTGATCAAAATTTTGTGACTGAAAAACCTAACGTGCAAATCAAACTCAGCGGCAATATTGAATGGAATACCACCGGGCTTAATAAGGCCATCCAGTTCCTGGAGCAATACATAAAATTCCAATCCATCCTCAAAGAACAAAAAGATCCCATTTTACAAATCCAAGCACAAAAACTTGGGCAGATAGTCACCGACAACGAGCTTGAAAATCTTATCTTCAACGCCTTCGACGTCACGCGCTCGAATTATAAAGGCACGCTGGTCAGCGCCAGTGAACTGCGCGCCGAAGCACTTAACTTGCAAGACAATATGGATCAACTGCTCAAACTTGCCAGCAAAGCAAAAGCATTAGGCTTGCCAGGTTCCACCAAGTTATTAAAACGTTTGTTTAACCACCAAGCTGATTACCTACTAAAAAATGCCAGCCGCATACTTTATAACGATGAGCTCTATCAACCCAATATCAGCGCACTACAAAGTTGGGATGGCGAACAACCCCTGGCCGCGGTTATCTACGATGCATCCACTCCAGCAGCAATTCAGTACTACCTAAACCTGCAGCGTCAGCGCATTTTATTTTTAGCGAATTTCTTTGCGCGCCCAGCGTTACGGATTCGCTCCGTCTATAGCCCAGCGAGCTCCTCAGCACCACCATTATCAAAAGACACGGAATCGCTCAACGTGATTAACTGGAAATCCATCATCGCCCAAATTGATAAATTTAATAATAAGAATCCGAATAGCTCACTACTCAGCTTAGAAAACTTTATCAGCAAAGACCTCAATACCATCAACCTCCAAAACTGCTATGAAAAACTGACCATCAATGATGAAAGCCTGGATTTCTTTGCCTTAATCGAAAGCTCATTAAAAACAAAAATCCGCCAAACTTGTCGTGCCATGGTCAATAAAGACTTGGTCGATGGTTACGCAAAACTCTCCAAAGCCTTTAATCGCAATTTAGGTGGTCGCTTCCCCTTTGCCCAACCCAGCAAAGCAGCATTTGCACCGGCCGTGCCTTTTCAAACTGTCTTAAATTTCTTCTATGACTACGGCAACTTCATCACCACCAATATTGAACTACTCTCCAGAATCACTAACCTAAGCGTGCAAGAGCGCTCGGTGCTCGACTTCTTAAAACGCCTTGATGCTTCATTTAAATTTTTACTCGCCAAAAACAATGGCTGGTATCAAGAACCGCGTTATGTGGTTGAAGCTTTTTTCCGCGTTAACCGCCGTGCAGAAATTGATGGCAATCAAATTGCAGGTTGGCGTTTAATTGTTGATGAGCAAACCGTCACCCCAAGCGATAAAAAGAAAACCTTGATTTGGCAATATGGTGATCCACTGCGCGTTAATCTACGCTGGGCCAGCAACTCACCTTACCTGCCCATGCCCATTGTTGGTAAACCCAACACCTTCACCCAAGGTAAAACGGTAAGCTATAGCTACAAAGGCAGCTGGGCACTATTGCGCTTTTTAGTCACCCAACGCGCTTTTAATCCAGTCTTTGTGCCCGTGCCATATCAATCCATGGTGAAGCTAGTCAACTTGGTCTACACCGATAACCAAGCTGGCAGCGCTCCGAAGATGGCAATTTATCCAAAAGTGGTGGTTTATATGGGCTTTAATTTAACAAGTGCCGTTGATGGTAAAAAAGCAATTTTGCCAAACTTTCCATGGCGAGCACCCGCCTTAAACCGCCAAACCCCTTACATAAAATAACGGAGATTGTCTGATGGCAATCATTAGCGAAAAAGATTACAAGCCACTGATTGCGCCCTTTGCTGGCAAACATTGCTTTGGTAAAAATATTCGTTACGATCAGCTTTATGATCAAGTCAAACAATTGCGGCAACGACCCAGCGACCAAAGTTTTGGGCCGCCGCCTGAGGACGAAGAACAAGAGCCGATCGATTGGCAAGCCATCGCCAACCAATGCATCACCATTTTAACGGAACACTCTAAAGATTTAATCGTCGCTTTTTGGTTGTGTGAGGCTTGGATCAACTTGCATCATATTGAAGGCGCCAAATGCGGTTTCAAACTGATTACCGCTCTTATAGAATCGATTTTATTATCCGTTAAAGAAGCAAAAGACAAACCTTCCAAAGCCTTTTTGGAATTGCAACTGGGCTGCTTATCGTGGGCCAATAATAAATTCGCTGAGGCTTTTTACAGTCTGACGATCAATCAAAGCAATGTGTTAAATGAGGAAGTGTTTACCCTATTGGATTTTTACAAACATCATGAGCGCAAGCACGGCACGTATGTGCTTAAAGAAGCACTTGATGATGATTTTGTCGATCAGTTTAATTTAGCGATGAGCACTACGACTGTAAGCTTTCGGGAAAACTTACTCAGTGGCTTTGCTGACGTTATCGATATGATCGACAAAATTGATGCCATGCTGTCTGAAAATTTTGCCGATGATAATATCAGTCTCTTTTCATTAAAAAAGAATATCCAACAAATGCGCTCTGCCTTGGACAAAGTCTACCAGCGCTACCCGGCCAAACCTTTGATCGCAACAGAGAGCGAGACTGATGAAGATGAAGAAGAAGATACCGTTGCGGATCAAGCCGCGACCAACTTAACTGATGATGAAATCACCTTAGCACCACAGCAAGTCCCACTACCTCAATCACAGAAAGTGGATTTGCCTTACTTTATCGAACTGATCAATAAAAACATCCACGACCGCAATGACTTATACAAGCTTGCCACCGCCATCGGTAAAAAATTAATCGACCTAGACCCGCAAAGCCCAATCCCACTGATGCTGATGCGCAGTGGTGAATGGGGCTTACACAATTTGGGGGATATTTTAAGTCACTTAAGCCAATACAATATCAGCATGGAGCAATTTTATGCGCTGCTGGTTGGCAGCGAAAGCGGTGAAGTTAGCGACGACTAGCCTACAACACTTCTTCAGGAGGCACGTAATCCATGCCTAAGTCATGCGCAACACCCTCATGAGTGATTTGACCTCTAAAAACATTCAAACCATTTTTTAAATGCGCATTTTGCAGCAAGGCTTTTTGGTAGCCTTTATTGGCAATTTCAATCACAAAAGGCAGCGTTGCATTATTCAGCGCTAACGTCGCAGTGCGCGGTACACAACCTGGCATATTTGCCACACAGTAATGCACAATGCCATCAACGACATACGTCGGTTCAGAGTGCGTCGTCGGGTGACTGGTCTCAAAGCAGCCGCCTTGATCGATCGCCACATCCACCATCACAGAACCTGGGCGCATTAATGAAAGCGTGTCACGCGTCACTAATTTTGGTGCCGAAGAACCCGGCACTAATACCGCACCCACCACTAAGTCAGCACCCGCCACATACTCTTGAATGCTCGCGCGCGTGGCATAAGCCGTATTCAAGCGACCACCAAAAGTAAAATCCAATTCTTGCAAACGACGTAGTGATTTATCCAGCACGGTGACCACTGCTTGCTTACCCATTGCCATGCGAATCGCATTGGTTCCCACAACACCACCACCGATCACAACCACTTTACCGGGATACACACCTGGCACACCACCCAGTAAGACGCCACTGCCACCATGCGGCTTTTCCAAACAATAGGCACCAGCTTGAATCGACAAACGCCCAGCCACCTGACTCATTGGCGACAACAAAGGCAAACCACCTTGGTCACCGGTAACCGTTTCATAAGCAATCGCAATACATTTTGATTTGATTAAGCCCGCGGCTTGTTTGGGATCTGGGGCTAAGTGAAGGTAGGTAAATAAGATTTGATCTTCGCGCAATAAGTCATATTCAGAAGGCTGTGGCTCTTTGACCTTAACGATCATATCCGCTGCAGCGTACACCTCTTCGGCGCTGTTCAAAATCTTAGCGCCAACATCGATATAGTTATCATCAGTGAACCCAATTCCATCCCCAGCGTTGTGTTCAACAACTACTGAATGACCATTATTGATCAATTCATGAACACTAAACGGTGTCATACCGACTCGATATTCTTCTTTTTTCACTTCTTTTGGTATACCAATTAACATATATATACACTCCCAAATAATTCTAATGGATGGTAGATAGGTCCTAAGATCGTGCGTATTCTACACCAACGATCTAGTAACCCAAAGCGGTTAATGCATCCTCCCACTCTTTAAGTATTACATTAATATCAGCCACTAACCCATAATCAGCTATCTGAAAAATGGGCGCATCTGGGTCTTTGTTAATCGCCACAATCACGCGGCTGTCTTTCATGCCAGCGAGATGCTGAATGGCCCCAGAAATGCCAACGGCAATATAAAGTTTTGGCGCCACGACTTTACCCGTCTGCCCAACCTGAAAATCATTCGGCGCCAGCCCTGCATCTACTGCCGCGCGTGAGGCACCAATGGCAGCACCTAAGCGGTCAGCAATTGCAATCAAGCGGGTAAACAAACTTTCGTCTTTTAGCCCACGGCCACCGGCAATCACAATATCTGCGGCCGTCAGCTCAGGACGTTCGCTCTCATGTAGTTCAGCCTTTACAAAAGTTGATAGTTGATTATCAACTTTAAAATCAATTTCTATCTTTTTGGCCGAATTAGAATTTTCACTGGCAGCTGCAAAAGCTGTGGGACGTATTGTCAGCACTTGCTTAGCATCATTTGAAACCATTGTCGCAATCGCGTTACCCGCATAAATCAGCCGGCGGTAGGTCTTTGGGGCGACAATTTCTATAACATCACTAATTTGCGCGACATCTAATTTAGCAGCCACACGCGGCATCAAGTTTTTGCCAAACGTCGTCGCCGGTGCCAGCAAGTGTGAATAGTTTTTTTCAAGGCTTAAAATCAATGGGGTATAGGCTTCAGCTAAAGCATGTTGATAAGTTTCTGCATCGGCCACTAACACTTGTGCAACATTGCCAATCGACTGTGCTGCTGCGACCACTTTGTCACAGTGAAAACCGGCTACCAATAAATCAACGGTGTCATGCAATTGCTGTGCTGCGGTGAGCGTGTGCAAGGTTGATGGTTTTAGACTGTGGTTATCATGTTCTGCAACGACTAATACACTCATCCTAATACCTTAGCTTCATGTTTAAGTTTATCCAATAACTCATTAATATTTTCAACTTTAATACCGGCCTGGCGTGCTGGTGGTGGCGTGACTTGCTCGATGGTTAAATGCTGCTTTAGGTCAAGCCCAAGCTCGGCAACCGTGGTTGTTTGCAGAGGCTTTTGTTTGGCTTTCATGATATTGGGAAGGCTACTGTAGCGTGGTTCGTTAAGGCGTAAATCTGTGGTTATCACGGCGGGTAATGGCACTTGGATGGTTTCCAAACCACCATCCACTTCTCGGGTCACCGTGGCCTGCTGTTGCTCAATTGCAAGCTTGGAAGCAAAAGTGGCTTGCGGCCAATCCAATAATGCCGCGAGCATTTGCCCGGTTTGATTACAATCATCATCAATCGCTTGCTTACCTAAAATCACCAAGTCGGCTTGCTGTTGCTCAACAATGGCTTTAAGGATTTTGGCAATATTAATCGATTCAAACTCGGTTGCATCCTCCACTAAGATGGCTTGATCAGCCCCCATCGCCAATGCTTGGCGCAACCCCTCTTGACAAGCCTCTACTCCAATCGACACGACAATCACCTCATCCGCCAGTCCACGCTCTTTTAAGCGTACGGCTTCTTCTACAGCAATTTCATCAAAGGGATTTATCGACATTTTGACATTGGTAGTCTCGACACCACTACCATCCGCTTTCACTCGAATCTTAACGTTATAATCAATCACACGTTTGATAGCCACAAGGACTTTCATTCACACCTCCTAGTGATAGGTCGTCAATAGGATACCGAATAGGCGCTGTAGAATCTAGGGATGTCCCGACTTGACGCCGTGTGCTTGAAATCGGATGATGACAACTCAATAGACAAGGAAATCGTATGCCCACACGTGAATCCATGGAATTTGATGTCGTAATTATCGGTGCCGGCCCAGCCGGACTTGCCGCCGCCATTCACCTGGCACAACTGAGCCAAGCCAAACAACAAAACCTATCCATTTGTGTCTTAGAAAAAGGCGCCAGCGTCGGCTCCCATATTTTATCCGGCGCGGTTATGGATCCATGTGCCTTGAATGAATTAATACCTGACTGGGCCGCCAAAAACGCCCCACTCACCACTCCTGTTACCCATGATGAATTCCACCTCCTAACCACTCAAAAAGCCTACCGCCTCCCCACTCCCGCTGTGATGAAAAACCACGGTAATTTTATTATTAGCCTTGGTCAACTTTGTCAGTGGTTAGCGACACAAGCGGAACAATTGGGGGTGAATATTTTTCCAGGCTTTGCGGCAAGCGACATATTATTCAATGACGCAAACCAAGTCATCGGTATGCAAACCACTGATATGGGATTAGACAAAAATCGTCAACCAACCGCACGCTTTCAAGCCGGTATTAATCTTTATGCCAAACACACTTTATTCGCTGAAGGTTGCCGCGGTTCATTATCCGAAAAAATAATTCAACATTTTGACTTGCGCCAACACGCTGACCCACAAACCTATGCGATTGGCCTAAAAGAGTTATGGCGCATCCCCAAACAGCAACATCAACCTGGTAAAGTCATTCATACCGTTGGCTGGCCCTTAGATCAGCGCACTTATGGTGGCTCGTTTATTTATCATCTTCACGACCAACAAATTGCTTTGGGTTTAGTGGTTGGGCTTGATTATCAAAATCCTTACTTAGACCCATTTCAAGAATTGCAGCGCCTAAAAACCCATCCCTTAATCCGCCGTTTGCTCACTGATGGCGAATGCCTAAACTATGGTGCGCGTGCACTGAACGAAGGCGGTTTGCAGGCCATACCCAAATTACAGTTTCCAGGCGGCATGTTGATCGGCTGTAGCGCCGGCTTTTTAAATGTTGGGCGGATTAAAGGCATTCATAATGCCATTCGCTCTGGCATGCTCGCTGCCAAGGCGATTGTTCAGCAAACCGATTATGCTAAAAGCTTGCGCCAATCACCTATATATAAGGAGTTGTATAAAGTACGCAATCTACGCGCTTACTTTCACAAAGGACTTTGGGCTGGCCTTATCGGCGCTGGCATCGATCAATGGCTACTGCGCGGCCGCGCCCCATGGACGCTACACTACCAACCCGATCATCAATCACTGCAACTGGCTAAAAACAGCCGCATTATCAATTACCCGAAACCCGACGGTAAGCTGACTTTTGATCGACTCACGCAAGTCTATTTAGCGGGTGTTAAACACCAAGAACAACAACCGTGTCATTTGGTTTTAAAAGATCCCAATATTCCTATCAAGATTAACCTGCCCCAATATGCGGCTCCAGAACAACGCTATTGCCCAGCCAACGTGTATGAAATTATTGAGACTAATGGCAAACCACAATTACAAATTAATGCCGCCAATTGCATTCAATGCAAAACTTGCGACATTAAAGACCCAGAGCAAAATATTGTTTGGACAGTGCCAGAAGGTGGCGATGGTCCCAATTACGATAATATGTAATGGACGACCTAAGGCGGCCAAGGGTTAAAAGGATCGAAAAATAAATTAATCATTTTTAAATGCGCCACTTGGAAGTTCGTCTTGGGCAGCGGACAGGCGGTGTAACTTACGGTTTGTGCAGCAGCGTTGTATTGTGGATTGGAAATGGCTGCAACCTCATTAATTTCTTTTACTTGGTTATGATCAACAACATAAGCTTGTATCGCCACATTGGGCTTAATGTGATATTGACGTGCATTATATTTAATAGTTTTTACAAAATGAGAATTACTTAGGCGCCCCGTCATGCGTTTAGGCTCATCAGAAAAATAAAGCACTTCCGGTTTTAACTGCTGCAAGGTCAGTTGATAACAACCTGGCTTTTGCGAAGCTTTCGTTAAGACACCTTGCTTGGCTTGCTGAATAAACAGCAAACGCACAGTTTTTTTATGCTGCATGTGCTTAGCAAAGAATTGTTTTAAACGGTTAAAATCAGAAGGAATGGGTGAGGTAGCGTTGGCAGGAATAATAAAGAACAAAGCGGACAGTAAAAGAGAAAGTTTCAGTAACTTTATCATATAAGCATCTCCTGTTAATTGAATTCAGTGTAGCGAGTTTAAAATTAAGTTGCAAACAAGCCTTTATTGGATTGAAGCAGGCCCAAGTAGCTTTTGATACTCATTCTCTGTAGTATCATCAGCAGCAACTAAGCGGCGCCAAAACCCAACATGATCGTTATTTTGAAGTGTTTGATAAGCACTCCGCCAACATTCTTGTAATTCACCTGCTTTGCTAATCAGCATTTCCCATAGACGATTAAACCCATCGCGTTCGAGTGGCGGCATTTTTTGCTTGATTGCGGTATAAGGGTTTTCAGCATTTAAGATTCCAATTGGCACGGACACTAGCAACGAACACAAGGTAAAAATACTGACCCAAATAATTCCTTTTGTTTTGAAACCGGCATTGTTCATAACATCCGGCGCCAAACAATCAACAGCACTCACTGGCAAACTAAAATTAAAGAAAAAACCATTAACCGCCGCTTCTAAGAAACGCATAAAATACCAAGCACGGTAACTAAAAATAGAAGCCACGCTTAAGCCAGCAGATAATGGCAAAATTAATGTCTGGTTTAGCAGCACGTTATAACTAATTTCTTCGTCATGCGTTGGATCGTAAAATGCATCGAGCAATATGTCTTTGGTCGTTAACAAAGTAATAAATAAGTTAATAAAGTTATAAGTGAATTCACAGGACAAAATTGCGCAGATTCTTTTTTTGCTATAGCCTTGCGCTTTTAATTCTGGCAATGGACCGCGCACAAATCGAAAAGGACCCAGGGTTAGCATAGACGCCCACATTGGCCATAATGCAATAGGCGTTAGCACACTGGGTAAAACTGTGGGCATTTTGTAGGTAAGGCTATTAAAAAATAAAAAGGTGACTGTCTCTAGCGGCTCTAGTATTGCTTCCAATTTTACAAATTCAAGTTTTTCGGTATCATGCGGCCAAT